>DASRQP010000156.1:0-6028 GCA_035696585.1 Candidatus Acidiferrales bacterium
TCCTCATCGACGGAAAACTGGTACGCCCTAATAAAAAAAGACCAGAAACGTCATGATAACTTTTGCAGACAATTCGCCGTTAACCCAAACGAAAACAATCGCTTACACGACCCATGGCGAAGAGAATTCTAATCGGTACACAAAACACAAGTCGCAAAGAGTCAACTGCCTGAAAACGCAGCGCATAAGAATTTCTAATCGGGACTGAAATGCGCCTTTCTGAACAGATCGTTTGCCCAGATGTACGAACGGCCGCCCTCACCGAAAACAAACGGTGGCGCCTTGGCTTTTCGCCTTTACTGTTAACTCTGAACTGTCAACTCTCAACTACCTCTAATCGAGTTTCTATGGGAAATTAGAAATTGAGCCAACTCACTGAAAATAAATCACGGACGCAAAGTCTAATCGAGTTTTTTCGCCGTTTTTTTCGGTACAATGTCCGCTCCCGGACATCACGGGTGAACCGATGAATGCGACCGCAACAAAGCTCCTGGGTTCGGTAGACGTGGCTCCCGCCGCGAAGCTGTGGGCGTTCGACCACAAGGCGGCCATCGAGCATCTGACTAAAAACGATCGCCGCCTGTCGCAGCTCATCTCAAAATGCGTCGAATTTCGCCTGGAAATCGAAGAGGCGCAAAGCCCCTACGAAGCGCTGCTCGAAGCCATCGCGTACCAGAGCATCTCCGGCAAAGCCGCGGCGACGATTTTTGCGCGCATCAAGGCGCTGGGCGCGAACGGGCGCTGCCCTACACCCGAGGAAATCCTGCGCGTGCGCAAACCGGCGCTGCGCAAAGCGGGACTCTCCGGCGCGAAAATTTTGGCGGCAAAAGATTTGGCGCGGAAAACCATCGAAGGCGTGGTGCCCACGCTCGAGGACGCGCAGAAAATGTCGGACCAGGAGCTGGTTGACCGCCTGATTTCCGTTCGCGGCATTGGCGCGTGGACCGTCGAGATGTTTCTGATTTTCCGCCTCGGGCGTCCCGACGTGCTGCCCATCCACGATTACGGCGTGCAAAAGGGATTTGCGCTGACGTACGGCAAGAAAGATATTCCCAAGCCGCGCGAACTCGCGAAATTCGGCGAGCGCTGGCGCCCCTATCGCACGGTCGCTTCGTGGTACATGTGGAGAGCCGTGCAACTGGCGGGAAAAGATGCGCGCAAAGTGACGAAGACAACCACGGCGTTGCGAAAACGCGCGGCCAAAGCGAAAGCGTCGCGCCCGAAGTCAGCACGCCGGTGAATCGTAGGAATCGACTATTTATTTGCCGTGGCTGGCATTGCAGCAGCGGGCGGAAGCGGCGAAGAGAATCGCTGCCACACGGTGAGAAACAGCGCGATTACTCCGAGGATTAACACGCCGCCCTCGAGGCGCACGGAAATCACGTGGAGATGGTCGAATTGCACGCGTAGCGGATTATTTGCCGCCGTGCTTGCGTATGAACCCATTTGCTGGCGCAAATGATCCATCGTCGGCGTAATCCATAGCTGCGAAACGAGCGTCACCAGCAGCATCAGTTCCACTAGAATTGATGCAGGCTGCACCAATCCCTTCAATGACCGCGCCGAGGCCAGCGCCACCACCAAATAAATCAGCGCCGCGATAATTCCCAGGACGTGCAGCTGCAAAATCAGTATGGCAACGATATTTCCGGCGTCATCGGTGCTTTTCAGCGTGGTGAACAGCACCCCGGCAACCATGCCGAAGAAAATCATACTGCCGACCCAGGTGCCTAACGTGAAAACCTTCAGGAAACGCCAGAGCGTGCTCATCGCCTTTTCCGCTAAAATGGAGTTTCGTTCTCGGGCGCGATAATACGCTCCGCGCGAGGCAATCTCAAAGCATTTTGGATTCGTAACGGAATTGGAAATGGTGGGCGATCAAGGACTTGAACCTTGGACCTCTCCCGTGTGAGGGGAGCGCTCTAACCAACTGAGCTAATCGCCCGCAGCAAATATTATTGCACAGGATTATCGCACAGAAGGGCACACAAATTGGAGACCATGGTCACCGCCACGAACTCGCAGCTTGCGCAGATCCAGCAAACGATTGGCCGCGTCATCAAGGGCAAGGAAGAAGTCATCCAACTCGCGCTTGTGACGCTGCTGGCTCGCGGGCACCTGCTGATCGAAGACGTTCCCGGCACGGGCAAGACGACACTGGCGCACACGATCGCGCGCGCCTTTCATTGCTCGTTCCAGCGCGTGCAATTTACTTCCGACATGCTGCCGAGCGACGTGATCGGCATCAGCGTCTTCAATCCCAAGCGCGAGGAATTCGAGTTCAAGCCGGGGCCGCTGTTCGCAAATATTGTGCTGGCCGACGAAATCAATCGCACCACGCCGAAGACGCAATCCGCGCTGCTGGAAGCGATGAACGAATCGCAAGTCACCGTCGATAATCACACGCATCCGCTGCCGCATCCTTTTCTCGTGATCGCCACGCAAAATCCCATTGAGCATCACGGTACGTATCCTTTGCCCGAGTCGCAGCTCGACCGTTTCCTGATGCGCATTCGCATGGGCTATCCCGCGCGCGAGAGCGAAAAACAAATTCTGCGCAACAACGGCTCGGCGGCCGTCGAAGAAGTTCCACCGGTGATGGACGCTGCCGAAGTGTCCGCGATGCAAGAAGCGGTGGTTCGCGTGCGCGTGGATGACAGCCTGCTCGATTACGCGCTGGAAATTGTGGAACGCACGCGCCAGTCGGAGCAGTTAAGCCTTGGCGTGAGCCCGCGAGGAGCCGTGATGCTCCATCGAGGCGCGCAGGCTCGCGCTTTTCTCGAAGGCCGCGATTATTGCCTGCCGGACGATTTCAAAAATTTGATCCTGCCCGTGTTTGCGCACCGCGTGGTCGTTAGCTCGCGTCACACTTCTACGCGCAAGAAGTCCGAGCAGGCTGAATCGATTCTCTCCGAAATCATCGACTCCACGCGCGTTCCTCTCTAACCAAATGGCCGCATCGCGAATGTTGAATTGGTGGCGCGAGCGCGACAAGCCCGGCTGGCGCAACTTCGCCGCCGCGATGGTGACGCTTGGTCTCGCGCTGCTCCTCGCGCTTTATTCCGCGGCGATGGCGGAGACGGGCCGCACGATTTTCGCAACGTTGTCCGCGGTGCTGTCGCTGCTCATGGCAGGATGGGTCTCTATCGCCATTGTGCCGAAAATGGCGCGCCGCACCAGCCTGCGCTGGCTCCTCTATCAAGTCGATTACCGGCTGACGCGCGAAGGCATCATTTATCTCGCGGCGGTTTTCGTCATCGTTCTCGCCGCGGTCAACACTGGCAACAATCTTCTGTTCATGATGCTCGCGTGTCTTCTGGCGGGGATTTTAATTTCCGGAATCATTTCGCGCGTGGTGCTGACGGGCCTCGAACTGAATATCGAATTGCCGGAGCACGTTTTTGCAGGTCAGCCGATTCTTGCGAGCGTCGAAGTTCGCAACGAAAAGAACATGATGCCGTCGTTTTCGCTGCGCGTCGTTGGCACCGGCGAAAAAACGGGCGCTGAGATTCTGTCGCGTCCTGTTTATTTTCCGTACATCCCGCACGAAAGCGCGGCGCGGCAGAAAGTCGAATTGCTTTTCTCGCGGCGTGGCGTCTACCGGCAGAGCGCCTTCGGCATTCGCACGAAATTCCCGTTTGGCTTCCTGGAAAAAACGCGCCACGTCGATTCCGAGATGGAGCTTGTCGTCTACCCGCACGTGGAGCCGACGGACGACTTTTACGAAATTCTCCCGTTGCTGACGGGCGAGATCGAGACTTTGCATCGCGGGCGCGGCCACGATCTCTATTCGATTCGCGATTATTTGCCGACGGATAGCGCGCGTTTTGTTGACTGGAAAGCTTCCGCAAAATCTGGCGCACTGAAAATCCGCGAATTTGCGCGCGAAGATGAACGCCGGCTCGTTTTGGCGCTCGATTCTTTCATCGGTCCCGCCGAGTCCGAAATGAACGACACCGCAAAACTCCACACGGATTTGCACCGGCACCAGGGGAGCGCGTCGCGGGAGGCAAGGGCTTCGCGTGAAGCGAGCGCGTCACGTGAAAGCGCCCGCGTCAAAGAAGAGAACGAAGAACAGAACAAACGTTTCGAGCGTGCCGTCTCGCTCGCCGCTTGCATCGCCTGGCACTTTTACGAAGCGCGCGCCGTCATGCAATTCTGCACGCCCGGCATGTCCACGCCCATGACCGCCGCAGGCGATATCATCTACGACGTGTTGCGCGAACTCGCCTACATCCAGCCGCGCCGCGAAGGCGCACGCTCAACATTTTTGGAAACAGTGGCGACGCAATCGGAAGGTTTCAAAATCGTCATCACCAACCAGCCACAAGGCAGCATACCCACGTCGTTGTGGGCCTCGTCCTACTTTATTTTTCTCGATTCGCTGTAACAGCACGCTCTTGATTCGGCAAATAGAACTTGGTCGGGGCAATAACTCGAAGGCCTTTCCGCGTGGTTTTGATCTCTAGAGTGTGGAGTACCGTGTTCTTCTTCAAATTGGTCGGCAACAAGAAACCAATGTCATACAGATTCGAAATGTCTTCCTTAAATTCGGCGAACGCTTTTTCAAAATCATCCTTCTTATGGACTGGGAAGACCTCGCCACCCGTTTCGACAGTAATCTTCTTGGTGAACTCGGACGCATTCCGCGTTTCCATATTTGAAGAATCGGGCTGCAGCCGCATGAAATAAACTGTTGTGCTCGCCTTCAGTACGTCGTCAATTGCGTCCTCTGCCGTGGACCTACTGTCGTTATCATTCCCTTCAGCCACAATCAGCACAATGCGGTACCCCTCTACATTTGCGAGTTTGCTGGCTGACCACTTGATCGCATCGTGCAGAGCTGTACCTCCCCTTGGCTCTACGGACCCTAGATTCAGCAATTCTCGGCCAAGCTCTGTCGCGTCAGTGGAGTAACCTCCCATAGAAATGGGCCGATCGTTGAATCCAGCCAAAAAAGCCCCATGATTACTATCCACGCCCGAGTTCAGGAATTTCTCGATTGGAGCAATTTCAGCATTGGGAAGGGTCGATTGCCGGCTTTTAGATCGGTCGATGATGATTCCTGTGCACGTGTTCTCATTTTGCCCAAGACTGTGAAAAGCAGTGACTCTTTGAGGTGCGCCGTCAGCGAGGACGACGAAGTCGCCGGGTCTTAATTCTCCAACGTCCTCACCTTTTTTGCCGTGAACAACAAACACCACGCGCAATAGGTCAACTGTCTGATAAATACCCTTTCTCCGTTCCTGATTTACCGGATTGCAGGGCTGGGCAAGCGAGGGAATGGGGAGCAACAGAATTATTAAAAGAGCCAGGATTACAAAAATAACTTGAGCATGGAATCTTGCCGACAAAATGCGACGCATATCTGTCCCTCAGTGCTCCGCCATGAGCTTTTTCCAGCGCGCCCACGCGTCGTCGCGGGCTTTGGCGTTCGCGGGCGTCGCGTCCGGGGCTTCGCCGGCACGCATGAAACCGTGGCCGGCGCCATCATAAGTGACCGGCTCGTACTTCTTCCCCGCGGCTTTCATTTCCTGAATCGCGTCGGGAATCGTGGCGCCGATGCGCGCGTCGTTACCTGCATAGAAGCCGTAGACGGGTGCGTTGATGCGGGCCATCGCGTCCGCGGCCGGCGGCCCGCCATAGAACACAAATGCCGCCGCAAGATCCGAGCGATTGGTGGCGAAGCGGAAGCTTTGCCCGCCGCCCCAGCAGAATCCCGCGACGAAGAGTTTGCCGTTCGAAGCAGGAAGCTTCAGCGCGTAGTCCGCGACGGCGTTGAGGTCCGCGGTGATCTGGTCGGGATTCAAATGGCTGACCGCCTCGGTGGCCTGACCCTGCGGAAAATCTTTCGTGCGGCCGCCATTGGGGCCCATGCCGGAAAGCAAATCCGGCGCGACGGCGATATAGCCAGCCGCGGCGACCTGGTCCGCGAGGTCCTGCGCCCAGTCCGTCAGGCCAAAGATTTCGTGAATGATCAACACGGCGGGCGCCTTCGACGCGGATTCGGGATAAACGACAAAAGTCT
>DASRQP010000157.1:0-4434 GCA_035696585.1 Candidatus Acidiferrales bacterium
GGGGCCGTTGACGGCGCTGCTGCTGGTGTCGCTTTCGAATATTCGCACGGCGCTGGCGTGGACAATCGTGCCGGGCGTGCTCGCGTCAATTTGCTTTTTGTGGCTGGTGCCTGCGGGAAAATCGGCGACAACGCATCAGCCATTCGGTTTTTTGCATAGTTTGCGGCAGCTTCCCGGGAGCTTTCGACGATTCCTTGTCGGAGTGTTCGCGCATGGGATCGGCGATTTCGCGCCGACGCTGCTGATCCTGCGCGCGGGCCAGATTCTCACGCCGCAATATGGCGCAGCGCGCGCGTCGGCGCTGGCCGTTGCGTTGTACACGCTGCACAACATCGTTTTCGCGATAATCTCGTATCCTGCGGGAGCGCTGGCGGATCGCGTGGGCAAGCGCGGGCTTCTTGCCGTTGGCTACACAGTCGCCGCCGTAATGTGTATTGGGTTTATTTTCGCGCCTGCAACGCTCGCGTGGCTGGCGATTCTTTTCGCGCTGGCAGGGATTCATATCGGCATACAACAGGGACTGGAAAAATCACTGGCGGCGGAGCTGCTGGGTTCGGAAATCCGCGGAACTGGATTTGGCGTGCTCGCGACGGTGAATGGCATAGGCGACTTTGCGTCGAGCATCATCGTCGGCGCGCTGTGGACAATGGTGGCGCCCGCGGCGGGATTTCTCTATGGCGCGATCTTCAGCCTCGCCGGCGCGACGCTGATCTATTTTTGGCGCTGACGCATTTGCGGGCGGAGATTTCTGCAGTGCGCTTTCTTTGCGAGCGACGGTTCCGCGGGGCTCGCTGGCAACTCGAGCAAAAGTAGCTGCTGCGTCCGGCAACGATCATGCGGCGAATTTGCCTAGTGCAGCGCGAGCATTTCTTCCCTTCCCGTTGGTAGACGCGATGGCGAAGCTGGAATTCTCCCGGCTCGCCTTCGGCATTCACGTAATCCGAAATCGAGGAACCCCCTAGGCGGATTGCTTCGCGCAGCACTTTTTGAACCGCGCGATAAAGGCGCGCAACTTCTTCATGCTTTAGGGATGCGCCCAAACGCGCGGGATGAATGCGCGCGCGCCACAAACTTTCGTCGGTATAGATATTCCCCATGCCGCGAAAAACGCTTTGGTCGAGCAACAGCGCCTTGATTCGCGCGCGCCGTCCAGCAAGGCGGGTGCAAAATTCCTGTTCGTTGGCTTCGAGCGCGTCAAGACCGAGCTGACCGAGAATACTGTCGCTGGCGGATTCCGGCACCAGAGCCATGCGGCCAAAGCGGCGAGGGTCGGTGTAGCGAAGCTCGTGATCGTTGTCTAACGCAAACCATACATGCGTGTGCAATGCCGACGGCATCGCATTGGAGCGGACAGTGAGCTGTCCGGTCATGCCCAGATGAACAATCAAGTGAAATCGCTCAGGCGCGGAGCGCCCAGCGGTTTGAGATGCGCGATTCTTCTCCAAGAAAAGTACGAGGAATTTGCCGCGGCGGCGTATCTCAACGATGCGGCAACCTGGGACGTGCTGTTCGATTGCCGCAGGATCGTCGATGAAATCAGTCTTGCCGAGGCGAACGCTGATTATGCCGCGGCCCGGCAGCAACAATTGAAGGCCGCGGACAACAGTTTCGACTTCGGGAAGTTCGGGCAAGCATCAATCCGGCAGAATGGCGAAAACGCGCACTGCGCCGCCGGAACCGCCTTCCAGTTTGATCGGCGCGGCGATGACGAACGCGCCGGCCGCCGGCAATTTATCCAAGTTCGCGATGTTTTCGACGTGAAACAGGCCCGCAGGTAAAGTTGTGCGGTGTACCTCGAAATTCGCCGACGGGCCGTAATCTATGCTCAACGTATCGATGCACAAGCCACTGACGTGCCGCGCAATCAAAAACTTCGCCGCAGCCACGGAGTATCCCGGAAAGTGCATGACGTTCTTCGCGTCCATGTTGCGGTAACGCGTCTGATCCGGCCAGCGCGAGCCCCAGCCTGTCCGCAGCATTACAATTGCGCCCGCGGGAATTAGCCCGTGCCGGTCCTCCCAGGCTTGCACGTCGGCAACGCTCAGCCGGTAATCGGGATCCTTGGCGGCTTTGTCGCGAATGTCGATCACATCGGCGGGACCAAAGAAGCGCTGTACCGGAATCTGATCGAGAGTTTCTTTGCCGGGAGGAAAATGCGCGGGCGCATCCATGTGCGTGCCGTAATGTTCGAGCATGGTGATCTTTCGAGTGAAGTAACCCTCTTTGGCGGGCGAGGCGTTCGTAACGGCCTCGAACGGGTGAGCATCGCCGGGCCATGCAGGCGAATGGTCATTGAGGGCATAGGTCATGTCCACCACATGCGTGCGCCCTGAAGAAATCCCCATGAGCGCGCTGCATATCGCTTCGTGTTTTTTCGTTTGCGCGCCAAGCGAAACGGCCATCGCCACAACAGCAACAAAAATAATTCCTCGCGCGGAAGCAGAAAATATTCTCACTTCATCCTCCCTTTTCGTAAACCCGAACGCGAAATTCCAATCGCTATAGTAATTCCAATTTTCGTTCTTGCGAGGCGATTTAACGCTATGGCAAAGGAATGCCGGGCGTGGCGACAATCCCGGCGAGCCGGAGAATCTCCGAATACTCGTCGCCGACCAGCGGAGAAATCGTGAGGCGCGGATTCTTCAGAAACTTCACTTTGCGCAGCAGGCGGTCCTCGCGCAACTCCTCGAGAGAAACCTGGCGGGGCAGGCGTTCGAGGGCGCGCAGATCAATCACCAAAAGCTTCGATTCCGGGTCGTGTGGATCGGGGTATGGATCGCGCGTCACTTCGGCGATGGCGTAGAGCGCGTACTCGGGCTTGCCGTGGTAGCAAAGCGCGCGGTCGCCGCGGCGCATCTGCTTGAGCTGGCGCAGGGCGTCGGGCTTGGCGCCGGCGTGACGCCACATCTCCTTCCCTTTTACGAAAAGGGTGTCCCAATGGTAGATGCGCGGGTCAACGGCCAGCAGCCACTGATGAGGTCTGGCGACGGGGTGAGTCATAGCCTGGCTGTAACTGGCGAACTATACATGGAAGCACCCGAGAAACAATCAAAAATCTGGGTTAGTGCGAACAATCTTCCGGAATGCGCACTGGCGTCAGCCAACGTCGACGAAGATTTCATCGCCACGCAATTCAACCGGGTAGCATTGGACACCATCAGAGGGCTGCTGCACCACCTTGCCGGTTATAACGTCGTACTGCCAGCCGTGCCACGGACAACTTACCACCGTGCCGTCAAGCTCACCTTCGCCGAGCGGCCCACCGTGATGCAGGCATACGCTATTGATTGCAAATAACTTACCATCAACGTTGGCGACGGCTACGGACTTCCCGCTGAGCGGGATCTCGCGGATTTGGCCCGGCGGAATCTCGTCGAGTTTTGCAGCGCGCTCGAATGCCATTCGTTCGGCCTAACTCCAAAGTAGTTTGACGCCAAGTAGCTGCGCCTGGGTACAGGCCAGGGCGAGGAGTATAAGGCGCGAGACAGAAGCAAATCAAATGGAATGAGCGGTGACGGGCGGCAACTAGGGCTTCGTGCCGTAAATCAGGAGCGCGCCCTCGCGGCGGAAGGCGGCCAGTTCCGCCGCGTCACGGAACCAACGGCCGGTGTAGGTCTCGGGCGTTGGCGTGGGATCGGAAATTCGGCGATGTGCGACGTCTTTGAAACCTGCGCTGCGGAACAGACCTGTCCATTCGTCGCCAGATAGCAGATGCGTGGGGATTGTGAAAGTCTTGCTCCACTGGTGACAATACAAATTGTCGCGATAATAATTGATCAGAATCCAGGCGGAGCCGCCGGAGCGAAGCACGCGAAAAATCTCGCGAATGCCTGCCGTAGGGTCGGGCCAGTAGTAAGACGACTCGACAGAGATGATTTTGTCGAAGGAATTCGCGTCGCGGGGAATGGCGTCAACGCCTCCAACAACGAATTCGACATTGCGCAGATGAGTTGCGCTGCGCCGCGCGCGGCTGATCATCTCATCGGAAACGTCCATGCCGAGCACGTGGCCCTTTGGGACGCGCGACGCAAGTTCGCGCACAAGCCAGCCGCCGCCGCAGCCGACATCGAGCACTTCGTCTTGCGGGGCAATTTTCATCATCGCGAGCGCTGGCTCAACGATCGGGCGATGCTCCGTCTCCATGCTCTCGCCCTTGCCTGCTTCGGCCCAGCGGTTGAATTCTTCGCGAAGATTTTCGTTTTGCGCGATTTCCGGCATAGTCATCCTGCTGTCAGATATTTTGTGCACGCTGAAGGATACGTCGTTTCAAATCACGCGGCCGCAACTCGAGCAAAACCGCGCTGCTGGCATCGTTGGCGTGCCGCATTGCTGACAGTAGCGTCCCGGGCCCGCGACCATGAACACGGGCGCGCATGTTCTCGACGTGCAGGCCCAGAAAAGCGCCGCGACCCAGCCGATAATCGTCCAACCGAG
>DASRQP010000158.1:0-8563 GCA_035696585.1 Candidatus Acidiferrales bacterium
GGACAAGCATCGCATGGCGCAAAAAATTCGCATTCTCGGTGTGCCGATGGACCTGGGCCAGAACCGTCGCGGCGTGGACATGGGTCCGTCCGCGCTGCGCGTAGCGGGACTTCAAGCGCGGCTCAAGCAGCTCGGCTATCAGGTCGAGGACGTTGGCAATATTCCGGTGAAGCAGCCGGAAGAGCAGCACTATGGCGACAAGCGCGCGAAGTATCTGAAGGAAATCGCAGAGACTTGCCAGGGCCTGGCGGAAACAGTGGAGAAAACTCTTGGCGATGAAATGCTGCCGATGGTGCTGGGTGGCGACCACTCGATTGCGGCGGGTTCAGTGGCGGGCGTGTCTTCGTTTTTTCGCAAGCAATCGAAACGCATCGGTTTCATCTGGCTGGACGCTCATGGCGACATGAACACGCCGGAGACGAGTCCTTCGGGGAACGTTCATGGAATGCCGCTGGCGTCGATTATGGGATATGGCGCGCCGGAACTGACGGAGATTTGCGGATTCAAGCCGAAAGTGGAACCGAGAAATATTGCGATGGTGGGAATTCGCGAGCTGGATGCGAAGGAACGCAAGCTGGTGAAAGAATCCGGCGTACACGTTTTCACGATGCGCGAAATCGACGAGCGCGGGATGCGCGACGTGATGGCGGAGGCTTTGCGATTCGCAACCGACGACACGAACGGCGTGGCCGTGAGCCTGGATATGGATTTCCTGGATCCGTCGGAGGCGCCGGGCGTGGGCACTCCCGTTCGGGGCGGCGTGACGTATCGGGAGGCGCATCTGGCGCTGGAGATGATTGCGGACAGCCGCGCGCTGGTATCGTTTGAACTGGTGGAAATTAATCCGGTGATCGATCTGCACAATAAGACGGCGATCCTCGGTGTGGAGTTGGTGCTGTCAGGGCTGGGGAAGAAGATTCTGTGACGACTCTTAGGATTTTCGCTCACGTGATTTGAACGCTTTGACCAATACCAATGGCTAACAACAAGAGATTGCGAATCGGGATTCTGTTTGGCGGACGTTCAGGGGAGCATGAAGTTTCATTGGCTTCGGCGGCTTCGGTGATACGGGCGTTGGACACAGAAAAATACGAGGCCGTGCCGATCGGGATCACGAAGGACGGGCGTTGGCTAGTGGGAACGAGCGCGGGGCAGAAATTGTTGCCGGAAGTGCTGAAAACGGGCGAGCGCGTGGTGCTGCCGCCGGATCCGAGTTCGTCGGCGCTCGTGTCGCTGGGCGGCGGGTCGGCGCAACCGAGCGTGAAGGTTGATGTGATTTTTCCGGTGCTGCACGGGACGTTTGGAGAAGACGGCACGGTGCAGGGTTTGCTGGAATTGGCGGGAGTGCCTTACGTTGGTGCGGGAGTTTTGGGTTCCGCAGTTGGCATGGATAAGGACTTGCAGAAGCGCGTCTTTCGCGAAGCGCGCATTCCAGTAGTACCCGCGCTGGCGATTTCGCGCCACGAATGGGAAACAAAACGCGGCGCAGTGCTGGTAGCCGTGAAAAAGAAATTCGGCTTTCCGCTGTTCGTCAAGCCGGCGACGCTGGGATCTTCGGTGGGCATGACGCGGGTTCACAACGCCGCTGAGCTGCCGGCGGCGATGGATCTTGCCGCGGAGTTTGCGCAGAAGATTGTAGTGGAGCGGGCCATTCGAGGGCGCGAGATCGAGGTTTCGGTTTTGGGGAACGACGAGCCGAAGGCTTCGATTCCCGGTGAAATCATTCCGCATCGCGAGTTTTATGACTACGCCGCGAAATATCTGGAAACAGGGACACGGTTGGAAATTCCCGCGAAGTTGAATAAGAAACAGGTGGCGCAATTCCAGGAATACGCAGTGCGGGCGTTCGGCGCAATCGAATGCATGGGAATGGCTCGCGTCGATTTCTTTTTGGAACGCGGAACGGGAAAAATATATTTGAACGAAGTGAATACGATTCCCGGGTTCACGAGCATCAGCATGTACCCCAAAATGTGGGAAGCGAGCGGAATTCCGTACAGCGAGTTGATCAGCCGGCTGATCGAGCTTGCGCTTGAGCAGCATAAGGAAAAGGCGCGAACGAAATATTCGATTGAATTGCCCGCTGGAGCCGGCGGCGCACTCGAAGGCTGAGAACTTCCTCCATCATCCTGTAGCTGAATTCTCAAACAATCCAACGTCTTGACATTTTCCATTTCCCAATTAAACTAACTGGATAGTTAAATAAATAACGCGAGAAGACGTTTGTGAGAACGGGCCAACCAAGCAATGCGAAGAGGGCGCAAGAAAATCGAGAACCCCGAAACGGCGAGGCGAATTCTGGCCGCGGCGGAACAAATCTTCGCGGCACGCGGACTCGCCGGGGCGCGCACGGATGAAATTGCGCGGTCGGCGCATGTCAACAAGGCGATGCTCTATTACTACTTTCGGAGCAAAGAGCGGCTGTACCGCGCGGTGTTCGAAAATCTTTTCGGGCAGGCGGGAAGAATGATTCAAGCCGAGATGCCGGCCAAGGCTTCACCACGCGAGGCGGTTCTTGCGTTTGTGGGAGGGTATTTCAAATTTCGGATCGAAAACCCAAATTACGCGCGGCTGATGCAACACATGATGATGGAAGATCCGAAGCAATTCCGCTGGGTGGCACGCGAGTATTTCGAGCAAGGATTCAAACGGATGACTCGAACCATCAAGACGGGAATCGCGCAGGGTGAATTCCAACCGCTGAATGCCGAACACGCGATGCTCAACATCATCGCGATGATCGTTTTTTATTTTTCGGGCGCTCCAGTGAACAGCGTGCTGTTGCGACGGAACGCGCTGCAACCAGGCGCGGTGGAAGAGCACAAGCGCGCGGTGATCGACCTGCTGGAGCGTGGATTGTTCCGTAAACCTGCGAGGCCACGATGAACGGACGTAAATTTTTCGGCGTGCTTGGAACCCTGTTTTTGATCGTGCTCATCATCTATCTGGTTACGACGCCGAAGGGCAATGCCTATCCACTGATCGGAGTCGTGGACGGAAACGAGGTGATCGTCAGTCCGCAAACAGCGGGGAGGATTGTGAAGCTGACGGTGGACGAAGGCTCGGAGGTAAAGAAGGGCGAATTGATTGCGGGGCTTGATAGCGCGGCGCTAGAAGCGCAGGTGCAAGCGCAAGAGGGGGCCATCGAGAGCTTGCAAGCGCAGGTGAAGCAGGGAAAGGCGAATCAGGGAATGGTTGATAGCCAGACTGTAGCGGCGATTCGCGCGGCCCAAGCCAATGTGACGTCGAGCGAGGCAGAATTGGAACAAGCGAAGGCGACGATGCAGCTTAACGACGCGAACATGAAACGAAGTCTGTCGCTATTCGCCTCCGGGATTGTGTCGGTGCAGGACCGCGACTCAGCAGTGTCAACGTATAAAGCATCGGCGGCAAATGTGAACGCGCTTGCTGAGCAAGTGAAGTCGCAGCAGGCGGCGCTGGCCGTGGCGGAGGCAAATCGGAAGCAGGTAAACGTACTGTACAGCCAAATCGCTTCGACGGAAGCGCAACTGAATCAGGCTATCGCGACAAAAAATCAATTCAAAACGCAACTCGGATACACAGAAGTGTTCGCGCCGATCAACGGGATTGTTTCTGTGCGCGTGGCAAAGCAAGGAGAAGTGGTACAGGAAGGAAGCCCGATCGTGGTGGTGGTGGACGTCGACGACCTGTGGGTGCGCGCCGACGTGCCAGAGAGCTACATCAACTCGATTCAATTCGGAGAGTCGCTGCCGATTCAGTTGCCGTCGGGCGAAATCGTGAATGGAAAAGTGTTTTTCAAGGGCGTGGAAGGCGATTTCGCGACACAGCGCGACGTGAGCCGCACAAAGCGGGACATCATGACATTTGCGATCAAGGTTTCGCTGCCAAATCCGCAGCACCGATTTTTTACGGGGATGACGGCGACTGTGTTGCTTGCGCCAGAAGCGGGAACGAAGCACTGGTGGCAGAAACTGTGAAGATGTCAAAGGGCTTTCACTCGAATGCACGCGATTGAAGTGGACAAGTTAACGAAGCGTTTCGGCGATTTGACGGCCGTGGATGCCGTGAGTTTCACGGTCGAAGACGGCGAAATCTTCGGATTGCTCGGGCCGAACGGTGCGGGCAAGACCACGCTGATCCGGATGCTGACGACGCTGACACCGCCTACATCGGGAACGGCGCGAGTGGGAGGATACGACGTGGTTCGCGAGGCGGATGCGGTGCGGCACACGCTAGGCGTTATTCCGCAGGCGTTTACCTCCGATCCTGAGCTAACGGCGGAAGAAAATATGCTGATTCACGCGAAGCTTTACGGCGTACCGTCGGGGCAGCGCGCGGCACTGATTGACCGGCTGCTGGAAACAGTGGATTTGGCGAAATTCAAATCGAAACTGGTGCGGACCTTTTCTGGCGGGATGCGGCGGCGGCTGGAAATTGCGCGCGGGCTGGTGCATTCGCCGAAGATTCTGTTTCTCGATGAGCCGACGACAGGGCTGGATCCTGTTTCGCGCACAAACGTGTGGGAAATGATCCGGCGGCTGCGCGATCAATCTCATCTGACGATTCTGCTGACGACGCATTACATGGACGAGGCGGACAAGCTGTGCGAACGCATCGCGATCGTGGATCACGGAAAGCTGGTTGCGTTGGATTCGCCGACGCGACTGAAGGACAGCGTGCCGGGGGCGGACACGGTGGAAGCGGAATTTGCGAATGATCCCCCAGATTGGGTCGAGCAATTGCAGCGGCTTTCGCATGCGGCGAGCGTGATCGCGCGGGATGGCGCCGTGCATATTGCGTCAAACGACGGCCCGGCGACGGTGGCTGCGCTGATGGACCTGGCGCGCGCGAAGGGCGTGACGGTGAGACGCGTGAGTGTGCAGGGGACGACTCTGGATGACGTGTTTCTGCACTACACGGGGAGCGCGTTGAGAGATTCGGCGAACGAAGGCGCGGTGCATGACATCAGTCACCTCTATCGCTAAAGAACGGATGGCATCTCGATCATGAAATTCTATCGCATGTGGGCGCTGGTGGAGCGGGATCTACGGAAATTCTTTCGCAGCCCGGCGCTGATGATGGCTTCGATGATCTTCCCGCTGGTGCAACTGATCGTGCTTGGCTATGCGTTCGGAGGAAAAATTACGAATGTGAACGTGGGGGTGGTGGACCTGGACCATACGGCGGAATCGTGGCGCGTGCGCGAAGGTTTTGCGGGCATCGCAACCGGCCCGAAGATGTTTTACACCCTTCCCTATAACACAATGCCCGAAGCGCTGAATGATCTGCACGCCGGAGTAATCGGCGCGGTGGTCGAGATCCCGGAGAATTTTTCGCGTCGCACGTATGCGAACGACCGGCCGCAGCTGGCGCTGATCGTCGACAACACGGATCAGTTCGTCTCGAGTTCGCTCGAAGCGGAAATGCAGAGCTTCGTCGACCAGATGAATGCGCCGAGTGTTACGCCGCGGCTCGCGAGCAACGTCGCACTCGACGTTGTGGAAGTGTATCCGTACATTCCCTACGTCAAGTACCTGCTTCCCGGAACGATTGCGATGGCGATTTTCATCGTGGCGATGATCGGCGGCGGAATCACGTTTATCGACGATAAGGCGCGCGGGCTGCACGAAGGCTATCTGGTGACGCCGATTCAGAAATCGGAGCTGGTGATGGGATTGAATCTGGCGGGCACGGCGAAGGGGCTGATGGCGGGGCTGGTGCTGACGTTCATCGGCGGATTGATTGCGGGGATTCCGCGATTGTGGGATCCGGTGCGGCTGTTTTATTTGGTCATCGTTGTGGCGATCGCTTCGCTGACGATGATCAGTTTCATGTTCCTAGTGATGGTGCGCGTGGATGATCCGCTTGTGCCGCGCGCGATATTCGGCGTGTTGAACACGCTGCTGTTTTTTCCGTCGGGCGCGATTTATCCGACGCAAGGATTCCCCATCTGGCTGAAATGGATTTCGGTGGTCGATCCTTTTACTTACACGGTGCATGCGTTGAGGAATCTGTTGCTGCGAGGCAGCGGCATTGAAGGCATCTACCGTGACCTGTTAATTTTGATGGGGATTTCAGCGGTGATGATTACAGGAAGCATTGCGCTGTTCAAAAGGCAGATATAAGATCGGGACTATTGGAGAAAGATACCTTGAGTTTATTGGAAGCAAATCAAGCGCCGCCGTCGAAGACGCCGCGCTACGTGTTCCTGGGAGTTTTGGTTCTGCTGGCGATTGTAATTTTCGTGTGGCGCACGGTACGGTACAAGGCGGAAGAAAAAACCGTGGACACATTCTTCAGCGCGCTCGCCGCAGGCGACATGCAGCAGGCTTATCAATTGTGGAAGCCGTCGCCCAGCTATTCGTTCCAGGATTTTCAGGAGGACTGGGGGCCCAGCGGCTATTACGGCCCGGTGAAAAGCTTCGAGGTAGAATCCGCCACCGCGCCCCATAAAAGTGATACAGATGTTGCGGTGACCGTGCTGGTCAGCCCGTATCAGCCGTTTCCAAAAAATGATCCTGCGCAACAGAACAAAACTAAGGAAATCACTATCTGGGTGAACCGCAACACGCACTCACTCAGTTTCCCGCCGCCCGCGATGTCGCAGCTGATTCGCGTAATACCGCCGCCAACTCATCGCGCGTCAGCGTCGCGGTTCCCAGCTTAGCGACAACGACGCCCGCCGCCGCGTTTCCGAGCACCGCTGCTTCGCGCAAAGACGCGCCACTGGCACTTGCGAGCGCCATGGTTGCGAGGACCGTGTCACCCGCCCCCGTCACATCGAATACCTGACGGCCGCTTTTCGCGCCACGATTGGGCGCGCGGCCAATCATGCCAATCGGCGTTTCCTGATTGAGCGCAGCTACGTGAAAACCGCGCGGATCTTTTTCGAGGGCATCGCGCTCGAACAGAGTGAGGCCTTCGGGTCCGCGCGTAATTACGACCGCTGAACAGCCAAAATGATCGAGCAGGGCGCGGCCGGCTTCGGCGACGGATTCCGGGGTATCGAGCGGGCGCGTCACCAAGAACTCAGCCTCCTTGCGATTGCAAATGACGACGGACGCTCCACGATACGCGGGAAGGCGCGACCACTTAGGTTTGACGAATGATGGAATTTGCCGGCGCTCGCAGGAGTCGAGAATACACTCGGCGAGAGAATCGCTGACGACGCCTTTGTCGTAATCGGAGATGACCAGGGCGTCGAGCGATTTGAGCGAGGCAAGAATGCTCTTCACGAGCTGGGCTTCGACTTGCTCGGGCAAATGCGTGCGGACTTCACGATCCACGCGAACGACCTGTTGCTGACGAGCAATGATGCGCGTCTTTAGAGTGGTGGGGCGGTCGCGCGCGTCGACGATTCCCTTCTCCGGCAAATGCATTTCGCGGAGGCAGCGGCGGAGTGCGGCGCCGGCTTCGTCGCGTCCGGCAACACCAAAGGCAGCAACGCGCGCTCCAAGCGCAGCGAGATTTGCCGCGACGTTTCCCGCGCCACCCAAAGTTTCGCTCTGCTTCACGAAGTCGACTACAGGCACGGCCGCTTCGGGCGAAATGCGATTCGCGTTTCCCCAAACGTAGCGGTCGAGCATCCAATCGCCGACGACGGCAAGGCGGCGGCCACGCATACGTTGAAGGATTTGTGTTCCGCGCCTATTTGAAACGAAACTGCTCATTGAGTGTTCCCTTTCGCCTACATCCCCGTCCAAACCGAAGTGCACAACTACTGCATTTTTCTTGCTTGTATAGCCGCTGAACTGAGCACATCGGCCGCGCCGGATGTTTCCGCGAGCAAAGATTCGGAAGCGTCGCGAACTTGATCGAGCGTGACAGACAAGATACAGCGAGGCTCGGCAAACGCATAGCAACGATCGCCGCGGCAAGGATTGCAGGGAAAATCGTTCTGCACGACGCGATTTTTTGTCAGCCAGGGGCGCCAGTGCACAGAACTGCTCGAGCCGAAGATTGCGACGACAGGCCGGGCAAGCGCCGTGGCGATATGCGTGGGGCCGCTGTCGTTGCCAATGAAAATGCGGCAGCCGGCGATGAGCGCAATAAGCTGGCGCAGGTCGAGCGAGTCGAGAAGAACGAAATCGGGTGCACATTGGCGGCGGACTTCGGCGGCGATGTCGGATTCGCCGCGTCCGAGGTTGAAAAGGGGCTCGATTCCATGCTTGTCGCGCAATTCTCGCGCAAGCGCAATAAATTTTTCGATGGCCCAACGTTTGGTGAAATATTTCGCGCCGGGATGGAGCACGGCGTAGGGTTTGCCCGGTGCAATACCGTGGGCGGCGAGTTGCTCCGCGACCATCACCTGCGCATCGGGTTGCGGATAGACACGCGCGGGGGGAATCGGAGCACGCGGGAGTCCGGTGGCGTAAAACTGCTCCATGCGATGTTCGACGGTGTGTATGCGATCGCCGGGATCGGGAATGAGCACGTTATAAACGAACGAGAATTGGCGATGGGTCCAGCAGACGCGTTGCGGCACTCCGATGGATGCAACCAGCAGCGCACTCGTCGGCCCAGCGTGCTGATTGTAGACGACGGGAAAATGGCGGCGGCGCAGCTCGGCGGCGGTGGCGAG
>DASRQP010000159.1:0-8600 GCA_035696585.1 Candidatus Acidiferrales bacterium
AGTCCATGCGATAAATGTGCGCGGAGTTGCGCAGGCGTTCCATGTGTTCGCGGAGACGAAAAACGGCAGGACCCTGCGTGGTCTTGTAGCAGCGGATGCCTTCGAATACGGCTGTACCGTAACTGACCACGTGGGACACAACGTGGATTTGCGCATCGTCCCAGTTAATGAATTTCCCGTTGTGCCAGATTTTTTCGGTTTTCTTTAGGCTCATTGCTGCTCCCCGCAGGCGCGTTTTGAGGTCATCCAGCGAACGTGCGCATTATAGCATACGGAATTTCGGCGGGTTGGTGAAGCGAAGGGGCTTTGGTGGAGGCGCGTAACGTCCAATTTGGACGGTTACTCGGCGCCGCGATTCTTTCTCCAGTGCAGATCGATGCGGCTGGGGAAAAGATAGTAGCTCGCGGTAGCGGCGTAGAGGATGAGGCTGGCTTTCGTATTGAAAAAACCAAGAGCGATGGCCACCACAAATACGCACGGAGCGATCAGGATTCGTTGTGATGCGCGGTGAACCGCTTCGCGAGGCAAATCTTTGTCCACTAAGCGCCGGCCGCGCGTCGCGTAAGCCCATATCGCGTAGAGCACAAGTCCTACGGCGATCAGATTGCCGCCGTAAAAGGCGATGGCAATTGGCTCGTCGAAATGCAAGGAAATGAGCGCGGCGGAAAAGGGAATCAGCGTGACGAAAAAAAGAAAAGCAATGTTCAGCCACAGGAACGGCCGATTCGAGCGGCGGATAAAGTGGAATTGGTTGTGATGCCCGACCCAATAAATCCCGAGCACGAAGAAACTGATGGCATAGCTCACGAAATTAGGCCAGAGGGATGCGAGATGGCGCGCCAAGCCGCCTGCTCCGGCTTCTTGCGCCGGACCGGGTACTTTGATTTCGAAAACGAGCAAAGTCATCGCTACGGCGAAGACGCCATCGGCGAGAGCTTCGATGCGACTCTTTGTCAGACCGCCTTCGTCAGCGTTGCTCAAGCGGTTTTCTTCCGTTTGCCGAGATTGTCGATGCTCCAGCAATACGGGCCGCTGAACGCGAGCAAAAATGCTCCTGCGGAGGCGGTGAAGACCGAGTAGCTGAGGGCGGATTCCACGCCAGTCGAGAACGTCATAGCTAAAGCGAAGAGCAGCAGGAGAATGCCGCTGGCGAGAGCCGTCAGGCGCGTTGCAAGCCCCAGGAAAAGCAAAATGCCGAAGAGCACTTCCAGCGCCGTATCGACCCAAGCGAGGGTCGGTATCCAGTTGTGAGGCAGGAACCCGTTCAGGAGAGCCGTGTAGGCCTCGAAATTGGCGAAGTTTCCCCACGCTACAGATGACTTGCCTGCCGGGCCCCAGAGTCCGAAGCGGTCGGCCACCGCGGAGAGAAACGATGCGGCAAGAGCGAGGCGCAGGAAGAGCGTGCAAGCATTTTTGGCGTTCGAGTAACGAGCTGTATCTTCATTTCGCGTGTCCATCGTGAGTGTTCTCCTTCGCTGGTTTTCGAATGCCAAACGCTAGTGTGGCTCAGCGGTCGGATGCGAGGCCGGCGCGGCGCGCTGGTTGATGATTTGGAACTGATGATTGATTTCCTGCAGGAGGTGGCCGCGGGCGAGTTCCCAGCTTCCCAACAGGAGGAACGGAATCAGCGCAGCGACGGCCCAGAGCTTGGCTTTGCCGCGAATTTTCTCCTCGGGCTCCCAGCGAAACAGGCGGCGGGAAACTTCAAAGGCAACGATCAGGCTGACAGCCAGCGCGATCGTGACTTCGAGAATTTCACTGAAGCTGGCGGCGTGCAGCATGGCCCCTTCAAGGCCCGTGGCTAAATATGTCGCGGGTAAAAACAGCGTGAGTTTCTGCACCCAGCCGGGCATAAACGCCACTGGAATCGTGACTCCGGAAAGAAACAGGAACAGGGACCAGATGATGTTGTCGATGACGGTGGTCTCCTGCATATCGTTCGTTACGCTCGCAACGATTAATCCCATCGCGGAGAAAGTTGCAGCGCCGATGGACACCAGCAAAAATACGGCCCACAAATTGCCCCACGTGGGCATGTGGAAAACAAACCGACAGATCAAGAATTCCAGGATCACGGTGGGGAAGACGAGGAAATAATTCGAAATGATGCTGGAGGCGAGCATGGCGCCGGGCCCGATTGGCGCGAGATGGAATCGGCGGAGAATGCCTTGCTCGCGGAACATCACTAATTGCATGCTCAGTCCCCAGAACGCGCCCATCACCGACAATGCCAGGATCGCGCCCAATAAATATGGCACCGCCATTGCATTGCCGCGGCCAAAGAAAATCACGTAGCCGAAAAGAAAACCGAGGGGCATCGCCATACTGAAAAACAGGAACGTGCGACTGCGCAGTGCCAGCTTGATGCGCATCATGGAAAGCGTCCATGTTTGATTTACCACGCCATTACTCTCCTTGCATCTCGGTACGTCTCACGCAGGCCGCGCCTGATTTGCGCGGGCTAACGTGAGGCCTTCTCTACCACAACGACCTCACGTCAGTCCCGACACAAATCGCCGGGACGGGACGTGAGCTACAGAGAGTCATTCGCGCAGACGGCGGCCTGTTAACTCGAGAAAGACGTCTTCGAGCGACGGCGAAAACATTTCCAGGCCCTGCAATTCGACACCCGCTGTTTCCAGATGCTTGACCAAAGCGACAATGGTTTGCGTCGGCTTGCTTGAATGCAAAAGGTAGGTTTCTTCGAGTTTGCGGCAATCCGTGACGCCTTCGAGTTTGCTGAGCGCGCCGTCGACGCTCGATTGACTGAGCCGGACCTCGATGCGCGTGGTGCCGGCGGAGCGCTGCTTGAGTTCGCGCGGCGTGCCGAGGGCCATCACGCGACCGTAATCAACGATGGCGACGCGGTCGCAGAGGCGCTCGGCCTCTTCGATATAGTGCGTGGTCAAAAGGATCGTCTTCTTTTCTTTTTTTAGTTCTTCCAGGGTGTCATAAATCTCGCGGCGAACTTGCGGGTCGAGGCCGGCCGTCGGCTCATCCAGAAAAATCATGCGCGGGTTGTTGACCAGTGCGAGCGCAAGCGCGAGGCGCTGTTTTTGTCCGCCAGAAAGCTGGTTATAGAAAGCGTTGCGCTTTTCCTCGAGTTGGAAACGCTTGAGCAGCTCATTGGTGTCGCGATGGTTGCGGTAGAAACGCGCGAACATCTCGAGCGTTTCCTCGACGCGCATTTTGTCGGGAAGGGAAGTGGACTGCAGCGCCGCGCCGACAACGTGTTTCATTTCGACGGGACTCTTTTGTGGATCGAGGCCGCAAACCCGGACGGTTCCGCGGTCCTGAGTGCGCAACCCTTCCAGAATTTCAATGGTGGTGGTCTTGCCGGCGCCGTTTGGGCCTAGCAGTCCGAAAAGCTCGCCTTCATGGACTTCGAAACTCACCCCGCGCAAAGCCTCGACTGCGCCGTAGTTTTTGTAGAGGCCTTCGACTTGGATAACTGGTTCGTTCATGATTTCGTTCTTGCCGCCATGCTTGTGCAGAATTCGCTGGAGCTACTTTTTATCACACAGCACGCTACTTTCGCGAACGCGCTTTCTTGCGCTTCTGTTTTACGGGTGTTTTCGAGCCCGATTTCTGCGGTTGCCATTGATGCGCGGCGATGTCCACCGCCATGCCCGAGAATTGAGTGCCTTCGCTTTCGAGCAGGCGACGCTGCTTGCTTCCATACGGCTCGCGAGGCAAAAGCTTCCCGCCAGCTCCAACGACGCGGTGCCACGGAATGCCCTGTCCTGAAGGGCATCCGGCGATGGCGTAGCCGGCTGTGCGCGCGCCGCCGGGCAAATGGAGCATTTGTGCAAGCTGGCCGTAAGTAACCACACGGCCGCGAGGGATGCGTTTCACGAGTCTATAAACTTTGTCCCAACCGCCGCTTTTTTTCGCCATCGTCGTTGCAATCCCCTTTGACCTGAATTGATCTGAATTGGCCTGAAGTAATAGGACTCTCGATGTTCAAATTGAATATTCAGAATGCTTTTCGAAAAATCGCGCATCTAATTACTAGAAGCGGAGTCTGTCTGATTCGCGAATTGGTTTTGTTCTTCCCTGTCCCTCGTGCGATTTCTGCCCAACTGGCCTCGTTTTGGCGCTTCCTTGCTAATTACCGATACGATGCAACCCTGCAAGGAAGAGGGCATCATACCATTGACGGCGTAGTGGACAGAACGTACACTACGCCACAGTGGAAGGACTTAGGGGGCGATTGTGGCGTTCGTCCGGCGCAAAGGGAACTCGTACTACCTGGTGCACAACGTCCGCCGCCGCGGAAAGGTCGAGCAGCTTTATCTGGCCCGGCTTGGTGAGCGGCCGCATATTACCGACGACGTGGTGCGCGAAGTTTCCCGCAATCATCCGATGCTGGAACTGGATTGGTCGCGGTTGCGCGAGGACGTGAACAGCCGGGTGGAGCTGTTCGATCCAGGCTCTCCCTATGTGAAACAGTTGCTGAATTCCCTGCGGCTGCTCAATCTGGATTTGGCGGATCTTTCGCCACCGCTGCTGCTGCTGCCGGACCATGGCAATTCCGGCCATGATCTGGTGACACAACTCAGGCTCTTGCGCTCCACAGTCGATATCAAGTTGGAGCAGTTCGAACGCGTGAAACCACGCGCTCTTGAAGGGAACCGGAGATACCGGTAGGGGGGAGAAATACCATGACCCGGGCACAACATCTAGATCCCACGCAGCGCAGCCGCGAGTCTCGCGAATTCGAGACCGCATTGCGGCGCAAGATTGTGGGCCAGGAAGAAGCGGTACAGTCCGTGGTGGACCTGTATCAAGTGTTCCGGGCGGGATTGAATTCGCCGGGACGCCCGGTGGGAAACTTGCTGTTCCTTGGGCCTACAGGCGCGGGCAAAACGCGCGTGGTGGAGGCTACGGCGGAAGTGGTTTTCGGCGATCCGCGCGCGGTCATCAAAGTGGATTGCGCGGAATTCCAGCATTCACACGAAATCGCCAAACTGATCGGTTCGCCTCCGGGATATTTGGGGCATCGCGAAACGCATCCGTTGATCACACAGGAAGCGCTCGCGCAATATCACACGGAAAAAATCAAGCTGTCGTTTCTGCTTTTCGACGAAATCGAGAAAGCGTCGGATGCGCTGTGGCAGTTGCTTCTGGGCATTCTCGACAAGGCCACGCTGACTTTGGGCGACAACCGGCGCGTGGATTTGTCGCAAACGATGATTTTTCTCACCTCCAACCTTGGCGGCACGGAGATAACCGAACTGATGACGGGCAAGCTCGGGTTTGCCCCCGTGAACGCGGCAGATACGCCGGCGCGCCTCGAGCAGAAAATCGAGCGCACCGCTGCGGAAGCGGCGAAACGGAAATTCTCTCCCGAGTTCATGAACCGGCTCGACAAGGTGGTGGTTTTTCATCCACTGCGCGAACAACAGCTCGAACTGATTCTCGATATCGAGCTTGGCATGGTGCAGCAGCGCGTTCTGGAAACGGCGAAAGGCAAATTCCTGTTCCGCGTAACGCAGCCGGCGCGCGAATTCCTGTTGAAGGAAGGCACTGATCTGAAATATGGAGCGCGCCACCTGAAACGCGCCATCGAGCGCCATCTTGTGTACCCGCTCGCCAGCCTGCTTGCAACGGATCAGATCCGTCTCGGCGACGTGCTGTCCATTGATTGGGACGCGACTGGGAATTGCCTGGTCTTTTGGAAGGAAGCTGAGGGAGCGCTGGTGACCGTTGAGCCGCCGAATCCTGGACTCGCAGCGGCGGCAGCAGGCGATGAAGACGGCCACGGGCGCGAAATTCCAACCGAGGCAGTGCCTGTAACCGTCGGCGCAGTGACTCACGCGGCCCGGGCGTTACGTCCCGCAGCGCACCAGGCGACTCCATCCGAGGAAGCGCGTGCGCGAAGAGCGAGAAAAGACTTAGAGTAGGCTAACTTTTCCAGATCTGCGTTGCCGCATTTGTGGACGCTCGACTGTTGGCTGTCGTTGAAGCATGCGTCCGCAACCTGCGAATTACCCGCTGCCAAACCTTCTTCACGATAGTAGCATCCGACCGATTGAGTTTTCGCCAATACGGGAAACGGCGCTGAGGAACGACGAAATCGGCGCAGAGTCGGGAGACTACTTTTATTCTTAAGACGAAAACACCGCTGGCGCGAATTATTTTGCTGGTTGTCGTGCTGCTCGCGTTGCCAGCGATTGGACTTTCCGACGATCGCACCGTAATTCATCCAGGCTTCAATCTTTTTTCGCCGCAGCAGGATATCGAGTTGGGGAAAAAATCGTCGACGCAGGTGCCGCGCCAATTTGCGCTGCTTAACAACAAACGCGTCGACCAGTATCTCCAGCGGCTGGGCGCGCGCCTGGCGGCTCACGCGCCCGGGTACAAATACCCGTACCAATATCGGTGCATCGACAACGAAACGATTAATGCGTTCGCGCTTCCGGGCGGCTTCGTTTACATCAACCGTGGAGTGATTGAGAATGCGGACGACGAAGCACAACTCGCGGCGGTGATGGCGCACGAGACTGCGCACGTCGCACTGCGGCATGGCACGAGCCAGGCCACAAAGGCGTACGCCGCGGAGGCTGGGATCAATATTGTCGGGGCGCTGATCGGAGGAAATGCGGGCACTTTACTGATGGGGCGATTTCTGGGCGGCGTGGGCATCCCGATTGCGTTTTTGAAAATGTCGCGCACGGACGAAAGCCAGGCGGACATTCTGGGAGCGCAAATCCTGCACGACGCGGGTTACGATCCGCAGGCCATGGCGGATTTTTACGAGAAGCTTGGAAAACTCCCGCAGCCCGCGGAATTTTTCAGCGATCATCCGAGTCCCGAACATCGCATCGAGCGCATCGATCAGGAAGTTGACCGGCTCAACGGCGCGCCGGCGAACGCCATGCACGATTCGCGCGAATTCGAGGCGATCAAGCGCTACGTGAAATCGCTGCCCGCACCTCCGCCACAAGCAGTCGGACCTGCGGCTGACGTCGATGCTGGTGGGCCGGCGATTCCGTCGACTGAATATGCGTCATTTTCAAACACTGAAGTCACTTTGGCATACCCTGATAATTGGAAGCCGCGCGCGCAATATGGCGGTGCGTCATTCTCTCCTGAAGGCGGCGTGATCAAGGACGCGCAAGGGAATTCGGCGGTGGTCTATGGAGTGATTGTCAGCGTGTTCGCTCCGGAAAACATTTCCGGCAACGCGCCAACGCTGGAGGAAGCCAACAAGCAGCTCATCGCCAGTCTGGAGCAATCGAATCCGAAATGGAGCGTGATGCGCGCGCCGGAATCGACGATGCTCGGCGAGCAAGCGGCGCTTTCAACGTATTTGCAAGGTGATTCGCCTGCAGGCGGCGCGGGAGCGGAATGGCTGGTTACGACGGTGCGTCCCAATGGCCTCTTCTACGTGATCTGCATTGCTCCGCAGAGAGATTACGACGCGTACAGTAGCGCCTTTCGCGCGGTGATTCACTCGGTACGGTTTCTGAATTAGATGAAGAAGCTAGTTCGCCTGGGCCTCGGCTGATTTTTCCTCGGGCTCATCGAGGCTGCCGCCATAAATCGACGGCACCTGAGCTCCCATGGCGCGCAAGTACGCGGCAAATTGTCCGCGATGATGAATGGTGTGCGAGAGAATCATCTGCAGATACATCACCGCAGGGTAATCGTACTTCCGCAAAAATGAGAGAGGCCGCGCAAAATACTCGCCGCTTAGTTTCGACGCCTTCATAAAATTTGGCTCGAACTGCTCGTCGTACCACGCCACAACGTCCGCCGGCGTTTTGATTTCGGGCGGCACTTTACTGCTGACGCCCGCGTAGAACTGCCCTTGAAAAATAGAGTCGAGAAACCAAGTCTCCATGACGACGATGTGCCAGGCGAGTTCGAGCGCGGTTCGCCCCTTGGGATGGATGCGATAGCCGGTTTGATTATCGGGCAACGCGGCAAACACTTTTCGCGTGATTTGCGATTCGCGTTGCAGATTCGCGAGCAGATGGCTGGAAAGTGTAGCGGCTTCTTCCTGCGTCATGGAGATCCTCTGCTTTCAGCGTGCGCGGCCCAAAGCGTAAGGTTAGCCGAGAAGTATATATCATTCGGGCGGCCTACGGGATGAGGCGTTCGCAACGGATTGAATTGAGAGCGGTTTCACTGCGCTTGACACTGACTCGGTTCCCGGATAGCTTTTCCGCCATTCAATTTGGTGAATCCGGAATTCGTCGAGGAGAAAAAATGGCCATCCGAGCGAGAACAACTTCTGCTTCGATTCTGATTTTAATTGTCATCGGTTCAATCGGACTGTTTGAGCTGATGCAGAGGCCGCGATTCCAGGCATTCCACACGGTCGATGTTCTTCAACTCCTGGCTACCGGAATGTGCTACGGCGTAGCATTGGCGGGAATTATTACGCTTCTCCGCGGGTCGAGCGCGCAGTAGTCGTAAAGAAGTCGTTACGCCGTTGGCACGACGGTCGTTGTTGCGATTTTGTGCGGAGTGGTATCGAGATGCTGACGCGGCTTCCAGCGGAGAATCGGCTTGCGAGCGGCGGCAACTTCATCGAGCCTGCCAACGCGCGTCGCATGCGGGGCCGTCTTGACAAGCTCCGGATTCGTTTC
>DASRQP010000160.1:0-3273 GCA_035696585.1 Candidatus Acidiferrales bacterium
AATTTTGATCGCTGTCTGCATCAGGCCTTTCGCCCAGCGCGCCTGTTGCGACTTAAACGCGTTCATTTCCACCGGCAGTTCCGAGGGACACTCCACATCGGGCAAATAAAGGAAACGCCAGCCGCGAAGCTGCGCGCGATAGGAAAGATCGGTGTCTTCCGTCAGGGTGTCGTGCTGCCATCCTCCGGCGTCTTCAATTGCCGTGCGGCGCCACACGCCGCCTGTGCCGTTGAAGTTAAAAAACGAGCCGCGACGGTAGCGCGCGCCGTGTTCGATCACGAAATGCCCGTCGAGGAGAATTGCCTCCGCTTCCGTGAGCGCCGAATAATTGCGGTTGATGTAACTCCAGCGCGTTTGCACCATTCCGAGTTTCGGATCCGCGAAATATGGGACGGTGCAGGCCAAGAAATCTGCGGGCGGCAAAAAGTCAGCATCGAAAATGGCGATAAATTCGCCTTTCGCCGATTTCAGCCCTTCGTGCAGCGCCCCGGCCTTGTAGCCTTCGCGATTCTCGCGATGGATATACGTGATGGGGATGCCGAGTTGCTGATGGCGCTCGACGCACGCGCGCGCCACTTGCTGCGTTTCGTCCGTCGAATCATCCAGCACCTGAATGTCGAGCTTTTCGCGCGGATATTCGAACTGCGCAATACAGTCCACAAGGCGTTCGATCACGTAGCGTTCGTTGTAGATGGGAAGCTGTATGGTAACCTTGGGCCACTCGTTTACGGGTGGTGGCGGGCCCGGCACGTTATGGCGGTAATGATAAAAATTGTAAACGAGGACGTACCGATAGATTCCATACGCGGCCAAGACCCCCAGCACGAGGAAGTAAGGAATCATCATCAACAAGTCAAAGGAATTCGGTTGGTAGATGCCGCTGAAAGTGCGATTGGTGAGTTTGCGGAGATAGTCCGTCACCGGATTCGTCGCGACCGCAATCGTCATCGCCAGCAGGGAATGAAAGTCCACTTCGTCTTCACCCTCGCATGAGCATTCGCGCGGAAACCAGGGAGCGACAGCCTGCGGCAACTTCGCGCCGCCGCTCGCAAACCGCCATCGCCGTGGCGGGACTCATCTTCCTGGAAATTCTATTCGTCATTCTGTATCGCTTCGGCAATCTGGAAGTTCATGTTATCGAAACAATCGCCACCGGCCTGGGCGCCGGCGTCGTTTACTTTGTGATTCTCTACGCCCTCGAACATCTGCCCGACCGCCGCGCAACGCTCTGGGTGATTCTCCTCGGCGCAGTGCTGTTCCGCCTCACGCTACTTCCGCTCGCGCCAAGCCTTTCGAGCGACCCTTACCGTTACCACTGGGACGGCCAAATTCAGCTCGCCGGGTACAACCCGTATTTGGTCAAGCCCGACACCTTGGCGATTGGCGCCCACGAGACGCCCTTAGGTCACCCGTTATCGGCTCACGATATGCCGAACATCTATCCGCCGCTCGCCGAACTCGTTTTTCGCGCTGCAGCGCGGTTTTTGCCGGGGAACGTCGCGTTCAAATTCCCATTCTTCCTGGCGGACTTGCTGACCGTTTTTCTTCTCGCTGGTTGCCTGCGGTCCAGCACTCAAAGGAACTTCCGTCTAGCGATTTACGCCTGGAATCCGCTGGTGGTGGTCGAATTCGCGGGCACCGGCCACAGCGATTCTTTGGCCTTAGCCGCGCTGGTAGCGGCACTCCTAATTATACGGTCACGGATAGGCGTGTCAACGATTCTGCTGGCCGCAGCGGCCCTGCTGAAAGTCTTCCCGGCAGTGCTGTTCCCGGTGTGGCTGCGCCGGGCTGGCTGGCCGCGTTCTGGCGTTTCTTGGGCTGCTGTGTGTGCTTCCGCGGCTTTGGCCGGATTGTGTTTTTGGCCCTACCGAGCCGCCTGGGCGCAGATCCCGTCAACCATGGCCTATTTCGGCGCGCACTTCCAGAATAACAACGCCAGTCTGTTTTCGGTGCTCAGGGCCTTCAGCGGTTCAGCAGATTGGGCGTCGGGAATCGGCGTAGGAATCGTTGTCGCGCTGGCGCTGTGGGCGGCCGCCCGGCGTCTCGAACCCGAACGCGCCGCCTATCTGATTTTCGGCGCCATTCTGTTGCTCTCACCTAACGCGTACTCGTGGTATTTCACGTGGATCATTCCGTTCCTGTGCTTCTTTCCCAACCCGGCGTGGCTGTTGCTGACGATTCTGCAATTCCTGTCGTACCACACGCTGATCCGTTACGGCATTCTGGGCGAATGGCGGTGGAGCACGCTCATCGTCAGCCTCACCTACGTGCCGTTTTACGCTTGGATTTTGTGGCAGACAGTTCAGTCAAAGGGAACTTCCTTGCGAAACTATGCAGAATTGACAGAGCAGCGCGAGGCAGCGAGATAGACGAGAAGCAGCTCGCTTAGACGTTCAAGCTGAGGGTAGCTTCAGGAATGAAGTCGGCGGTGCGATTTGCGGCGACGGGCAGAGGCGTCTTCGAGCGATCAACGGGGTTGTACATCGTGTCGCGCTCAAAGGGAACGCGGCCCGCGGCGCGAATCAGGCGCTCGAGGCCAGCGCGAGTCATGTGCTGCGGAGTGGTGGCACCCGCGTCGTGATAAATCTTCTCTTCGATTACCGTGCCATCGATGTCGTCCGCGCCGAATCGCAGCGCGATCTGCGCGATTTTCGGCGTCAGCATAATCCAGTAGGCTTTGATGTGATCAAAATTATCGAGCAGCAATCGCGAAATGGCGATGGTTTTCAGGTCGTCGAATCCGGTGGGCTTGGGCAAGTGCGCGAGCGCGGTGTTGTCGGGGTGAAACGCGAGCGGGATGAACGTCTGAAAGCCCTTTGTGCGGTCCTGCAACTCGCGCAGCAGCAGCAAATGCTCGATGCGCTCTTCTGGCGTTTCGATGTGGCCGTAAAGCATCGTGGCGTTCGAGCGCAGCCCGATTTCATGCGCGGTGCGCGCAATATCCAGCCACATGCGTCCGCTTGTTTTATGATCGCAAATAATTTTGCGCACGCGTGGATTGAAAATTTCCGCTCCGCCGCCCGGCAGCGAATCAACCCCCGCATCTTTCATGGCCAGCAAAGTGTCGCGCACGGAGAGTTTTGAGATGCGCGCGTAAAATCCTACTTCGACCATCGTAAAGGCCTTCAGATGCACTTGCGGGAAGCGCTGCTTGAGGCCACGAATCATGTCGAGGTAAAACGAAAACGGCAAATCGGGATGCAGCCCGCCAACGATGTGAAACTCCGTCGCGCCTTCCGCGACGCCCTGTCCCGCGCGCTCCCATATTTCTTC
>DASRQP010000161.1:0-4373 GCA_035696585.1 Candidatus Acidiferrales bacterium
CGCACGCGGCGGTCGCCGCGCGTCGTGAGAGCGTGCGACACTCAGTTGTTTTACTGCGTCTCCGAATGATTACCGTACAGCGGCTCAGTTCTATCGTCTTAACTAGTTGCTCGCAATGACCTCTCCTGACGCTGTAAGAAAATCCTTCTGCGATATATTTGGTGCCGCCCCGCGCATCTTTCGCGCGCCGGGCCGCGTGAATCTCATCGGCGGCCATCTCGACTACAACGAAGGATGGGTGCTCCCAATCGCGATCGACCGTTCCTGCTTCGTGGCTGCAAGAGTTCGAAACGATCACCGCCTGCGAATTCGTTCTGTGCAGATGCAAGAGACCTTCGAATGCCATTTGGACGATCCGCGGCCGCAGCAACATCATTGGAGCAACTATGTGCGCGGAGTCGCGTGGGCACTCCGTGAAGCTGGTCAATCAATCGCAGGCGCGGACCTACTCATCTCGAACGACGTCCCCATGGGCGCGGGCCTCAGTTCTTCCGCCGCGCTCGAAGTCTCCACAGCCTTTGCGTTGTTGCGCCTCTCAGATTTAAAAATGGATCGCGTGCAACTCGCTCGCATTTGTCAGCGAGCCGAAAACGAATACGTTGGAATGCGCTGCGGAATCATGGATCAACTCGTTGCTTGCTGCGGACGTCGCGCCCATGCGCTGCTGATTGATTGCCGCACTCTCGAAATTCAGCCCGTGCCTTTCGACGAATCGAGCATCGCCGTGGTCGTCGCAAACACCATGGTCAAGCACGCCCTCGCCGCTTCCTCCGAATACAATCGCCGGCGTACGGAGTGCGACGACGCGGTGGCAAGAATTCGCGTCGTTCGGCAGGACGTGAAAACTCTCCGCGATGTCTCATGGCCGGAGATTGAACAGCTCGCTTCCACCTGGCCCGACAACATTCGCCGTCGCGCTCGGCACGTCACAACCGAAATGCTCCGCGTTCACGCTGCCGCCGCTGCGTTGCGCAAAAGCGATTTCGCCGAGTTGGGCCGCCTCATCTCGGAAGCGCATGTGAGCCTCGATACCGACTATGAAGTTTCTTCAACTGAATTGAACCTGATGGTTGCACTCGCGAAACAAATCCCGGGGCTCTTGGGCGCGCGCATGACTGGAGCGGGTTTTGGAGGATGCACAATAAATCTGGTCCGGCCGAATGACGCCGCCGAATTCGCAGCTAAACTTGCAAAATCCTACGAGGAAAAAACGCACATCAAGCCAGACATATACATCTGCCGTGCGTCAGATGGCGTCGAGGAAATCGTTTGAGCGGATTACGCCGACTCACCACATCATTGTGCGGACGTCACCTTCAGCAGAACAACGCCATGCGCGGGCACCGTCGCCGTATAGCCGTCTCCTGACGTTGCCACGTCTGCATGCTTCCAAAGGTCCCTTGCTCGAATCGCTTTGTCGGCCAGACCGATGTCGCTCCATTTCACCGTCACAGCCTGCGGCTGATCATCTCGATTGAAGAGGCCCACGGCCAGCGAACCATCGTGGAGCGGGCGCGTCACCACCACCGCCGTGGCTGCAGCATCGGAAATGCGCTTCGCCGGCTTGCCATCGGGATCCTGATCGATCGCTATCACTTCGCCGTTCGTCAGAATCTCTTTCGTCTCCGCTGACATGGTCCGCAGGTCATTTCCCGCAAGCAGCGGCGCCGCCAACAGCGACCACAAACTCATGTGCGTCTCGTACTCATCATTCGTCATGCCGCTGTTGCCGATCTCGAGCATGTCCGGATCGTTCCAGTGGCCCACCCGAATATACGGAGCGATGTCGAATTGATTGAATCCGATTTCCGACATCCTCTTCCATGTGTCGTTAATGTCGCCGGTTGTCCGCCACAAATTTCCGCTAACTTTCGCGCCCCACGTCCACACGTTTTCTTCGCCGTATTGGCACAGGCTGAAAACAATCGGACGTCCCGTCTTGAGCAGAGCGTCGCCCATCTTCTGATAGACCGCTTGCATGTCTTCGTTCTTGTAGATTTGGTCCGCGCTGCACCAGTCGTATTTCAAATAATCAAAGCCCCATGCCGCGTACGTATTCGCATCCTGTTGCTCGTGCCCGTAGGTGCCTTCGTAGCCCGCGCAAGTCTTCGGGCCGGGGGAAGAATAGATGCCGATTTTCAAACCTTTCGAGTGGACGTAATCCGCCAGCGCCTTCATGTCGGGAAATTTCAGGTTGCTTGTGATGTTGCCATTCGCGTCGCGCGGGCCTTCCCACGTGTCGTCAATGTTGATGTAAATGTAGCCCGCATCTTTCATCCCGCTCGAGACCATGGCGTCTGCCATGCCGCGAACGTCCGCGTCGGTCACTTTGCCCGCAAATTTATTCCAACTGTTCCAGCCCATCGGCGGCGTGCGAGCCAGTCCATTATCGGGAACGTCGTGCAGCGCAGGAGGAGGAATGCGAGCCGGAGGCAACATAGCCTTCGGATCGCCGCGCTCCGCGACGCCCTTCACCGGCGCGCGTCCCGGAAATACGGACGTCAGAGAAATCTTGTCGCCTTCAACGGTACCGTCATACGTTACTTGCCGCGTGCGCGGCGGCTGCCCGAACGTGACAGTAAAATGCAGAGCCCCGTTGCGTAACGTTCCGTCGCTGATTGCGATCTCGCGGCGCGGCCCAAACATCACTTTTCCGGTTACGCTCTCGCCATCCTGCTTCAGATCGAGAAACATTTCGCGAAAGTTTCCGTCGCCTGTCGGCGTCTTAAAAATCCAGAACCCCGTGATGTTCGTCTGCGCAGCCGCAAAGGGCGCGCCGGCGAGCAGGCAGAAAATCGCGCACAACACCGCGCAAAACAGTGTGTTCATAAACGGCAATCGCGTCCGGGAAATATTCCGTGAAAATCTCATAAGATATATTCGCCCTCGTTTGGAGTTTCGTATTTTGTTGCAAAACTGGTTCGCACACTGCGAACGAACCGAGCGCTGATTTCCAACCGGAGAGTGTACATCACCGTCGCCCCTTACGAAATTAGATAACAGGGCAATCGGCTCGCTGCACCAGCGAAAAACATTCAGGCGGTTTTGCGTCACAGCAACATCGGACTCAACGATGAATGTGTGCGTCAAGAGCATGGCCGAGCCGAGCGTCAACGCGGCGGAGCCACTGCCCGCGATTAGTGCCCAGGCGAAATAAAAGGTGTTTCATGCGCCTCAGTCCGGGTAAACATTGAATAATCGGTGATTTGAGCCGGGGATTCGAAAAGGGCTTATTCTAGACACACCTGTCAGTCTAGTTGCTCAAAAAGATAACACAGGCGAGTCTTTGTTTACTTGACAATGGTGTTACGCGTGAAGAAATCAGACGTCAGAGCAAGCCCCATGCTCGAAGGCGAGCATGGGTCACAACAAAAGCTAGTTCCGTGCATGAGCCACTCTAAACCCGCGCGCTTCAAAACCCGAAGCATGCGGCACCGGCAGGAGACAAGAGGCAGCGCTACCAGTCTCTGAAACTCTTCGCAAGTTATGGTTGAATGCTAGCTCTGTTTGGAAAGGACATCGAATGCTCTCAGAAACCGGGGCTCGACAATTTGCGCACGATTGGGTGCGAGCGTGGAATTCCCACGACCTAGATGCCGTTATGTCTCACTATGCGCCGGAGGTCGCTCTGACATCGCCAACTGCGGCTAAGTTGTTGAACGATCCGTCCGGGACGGTTGCAGGCAAAGAAGCTGTACGCAGTTATTTCGCGCGAGGGCTTGAAGCGTATCCAAACCTCACCTTCGAGCTCTTGGATGTGATGTGGGGAGTTTCCAGTATCGTTGTTTACTACGTGAATCAGAAAGGTACGAGGACTGCTGAGTTTATGGAATTCGATGGGAACCAAAAGGTTTTCAGGGTGGTCGCAAATTACACTTGAAAGGCGGCGTCCGGAGACGGTTGGGGTCGGGGAGCTCGTTGTCAATTCGGATGGTTGCAGGGTTCACGGAAGTGATTGGAGGCCAAGATTTTTGGGGTGCGGGGGTCGGACTTGCGAGCCCTGAGCAGCGAAGGGAACCGACGACCTCCGGCCCCTGAGCGCACAGCGCTCAGAAAAAGACAAAATCAGCCCGACGCTTCGGGTTCATTGCGGCAGAAACGCAGGTAGGAAGGGAATTGGTTGCGGGGGTCGGATTTGAACCGACGACCTCCGGGTTATGAGCCCGACGAGCTACCAGGCTGCTCCACCCCGCGGAATCATCATAGCGGAAGCGCGGAGGCCGGTCAAATCGGCCTCATCTGGCGGTAGAGCCAAAACGCGAAAACAAAACGCGAAGAGCGAAGCGCGAAATGCGAATCATGTCACAAATGCGGCAGGACTGCTGCGGAAACCAATTTGCCACGGCCTCAGCCGACGCTGCAAGGATTCCCGC
>DASRQP010000162.1:0-2670 GCA_035696585.1 Candidatus Acidiferrales bacterium
ATTCCTGTTGTTCTTTTTGCCGATCGCGGCGGTTTCACCGTTCACCGTGGCGATCTCCTCGAAGTCACCGACGCCTACAATAATCCCACCGGCAAGTCCCTTCCCGATTCGGCCATGGGAATCGTTGTCGGCTACTTCCTCCCCGACGATCCCTCTGCCTTCACCACGCTCAGGCATCAGCCCCATCACTGAAGCAGAACCTGCGACACAAGAGATTTGCTGAAGGCTGCGAAGGGATGCCGGGAGTTAGTCTTCAAGACTTGTTTCAGCGGAGGCCCGACCAATCGTCGGCGATGAGGATTGAGTTGCTGGGATTTGAGGGATCGTATTTTACGCCGACGGGTTGGCCCGCGACGACGCGTTCGAGGCAGACTTGCTCTTCGAGGCCGGTAATGTCCTGCGCGGCTTCGTAGGTAACGCCGGAAATGGAGTAGGAGTAGAGAAGCAAGCGGTGATTCATCGTTTTGCTTATCGCTTTCAATTTCGAGGCATGGGCGCGCGGGCCGGCGTCCTGCTCGGCTGCGCGTTCCACAATCTCTACGACGTGGCCGTCAACGATTCGGCCAATACGATTCAGATAGGAGCGGCGCTCGCGCTCCATTTCTTTCGAATCTCTCTTGCGCCCAAACAGCCACGCGTACGCGAGCGCCGCGATCACTACCATGGCGGCGAGGACGAGAGCCAGTTCGTGCCAGTGTGCTGCGACGACTTTCAAGAATGTTGACCTTCAAGCATTGAATGTCGTATGCCAAAAATGCCGTCAGCCGCGACGGATACCTTCATCTGAGAATTATACCTGCGAAGAATCGTTATGATTTCACGAAGCAAAAGCGACTCACCCGAAAAGATATCATCAGGCGCGGTGAGGAATTCCGTCACGCGCCTTATCTAGGTGCCGCGACCGGATTGCGCAATCTGCCAACGCCGCTGACGGCCACTTCTACTACATCGCCAGCGGCCAGCGGACCGACGCCGGAGGGAGTTCCCGTGGCGATGACATCGCCGGGCAGGAGCGTCATCATTTGCGAGATCCATTGAATAATGAAGTCGACGGGGAAAATCATTTCGGCGATGCGTGCGGATTGCCGCTTGACGCCATTGAGGAAAGTTTCCACGGTCGTGCCTGACAGGTCGAGTTCCGTTTCGATGAAAGGGCCGAAAGGACAGAAGGTGTCGAAGCCTTTGGCGCGTGTAAACTGCACATCCTTTTTTTGAAGATCGCGCGCGGTCACGTCGTTGAGACAGGTGTAACCGAGGATGTAAGACTTGGCCTCCGCGGGGCTCCTTAGGCGTGAGCAAGTCTTTGCGATGACGATAGCGAGTTCGCCTTCGTAATCAACGCGCTCCGAGTGCGGTGTCAGGATGATAGGGTCGCCGGGCGCGAGGATGGAAGATGGCGGCTTCAAAAAAATCAGCGGCTCTTTGGGGAGATCGTTGCCGAGTTCGGCGGCGTGTTCGGTGTAATTGCGGCCGACGCAGACTATTTTGCTGGGCGCGCAGGGTGGCAGAAGTTTCACGTCGGCGAGAGGCCAGCTTGTACCAGACCTTTTTATGGAATGCGGGAGCGAATCAAATTGTCCGGAGATTTCGGCGACGCGATCGCCGTCGAGAATGCCGTAATGCGCTTCGTCTTTATTTTGACCGAGCTGTTGTTTGAGAGGCTGGAAACGGCCGAGCTTCATCGGTGATGATGGGTAGCGCGAATGTGGCGTGTGGCTGGTACAACCGGCTCATGCGACACGGCGAGAACTATCCAGGCAACCCAGGAAACCGCGGCGACCACGCCGTAGAAAACGAGTCCAAGGATAAGGACTTCAAAAGGGGTGCGGCCGAGGGTGGTAAACAAATCCGAGAAATACATGCCGGCGAAATCGTAGCCGAGCGCGAAAAGGCTCCAACCGAACAGTGCGGAAGCGAACATGCGCCGGGAGTGCGACAGGAAAACGAAAATCGGGATCAGCATGACCATGCCGAAAGCAGCGCGGCAAATATCGTTGCGAAGCACGGCGGCGGATTCGAGAGTCGGCAAGCGATTCGCGGTGAATAGCGACACGAGCATCACCAGCACCAGAAGGCCGCCCGTCAGCAGGCCGACGCGCAGCGGCGCGATGGCGTAAAGAACACGCATCCGAGACCTGTGGGCCTCTGGCGAGTTCATGGGCTTCTCTGTCTCCTATTCGTTCGTTGCGGGGAGGCTGACGTTGACGGAAGCGCTAGGTGCGCTTTCGTTTCCGAAGGTGTCAACCACCGTGACTCGATAGAAATACTGCTTACCTGACACTTCCGGAATATCACGAAAAGCGGGCGTAAGCAATGGGCTCCTGTTCAACCTGTCCCACCTGTCCGCGGAGACAGTATTCGCCGTGCTGCGATAGATGTTGTATCCCGCGACGTTGGGTGCAGGGCTGATGTCCCACGAGAGATCGATGTGCGCGGGAGTGGAGGCGGTGGCTGGCGCGACGGCGGTGACGAGTCCGGTGGGAGTCGGCGGCGGAAAAGTGTCGCGCGGCGTGACTTCGACGGTTCGCGAAGCCTCCGATTCGACTGCGGAAGCACCGTATTGCGCGACACTGACTACGTAGTACGCGTAAGTTTGCCCAAAAGTGAAATTGGAATCGCGATATGGCGGCTCGGAAAGTTCCCCCACTTGTCGGAAAGGAATTGAGGCGG
>DASRQP010000163.1:0-12649 GCA_035696585.1 Candidatus Acidiferrales bacterium
TGAAAACTTCGAAGACTTGCTGTTCGCGGCCGCGTTCGGCAACAAGCAGCATGCGCTCCTGCGATTCGCTGAGCATGATTTCGTACGGCGTCATGCCCGTTTCGCGCTGCGGGACGCGCGCGAGTTCGATTTCGATTCCCATTCCGCCCCGCGAAGCCATTTCACACGAAGAGCTGGTCAAGCCTGCCGCGCCCATGTCCTGAATGGCAACGACGGCGCCAGTGCGCATCACTTCCAAGCAGGCTTCGAGGAGCAATTTTTCCATAAAGGGGTCGCCGACTTGCACGTTGGGACGCTTTTGTTGCGATTCCTCGCTGAATTCCGCCGAAGCTAGCAGCGATGCGCCGTGAATGCCGTCGCGGCCGGTTTTTGCGCCGACGTAAATCACGGGATTGCCAGCGCCGCGAGCGCGCGCGAAAAAGAGGTCGTCGCGGCGGGCGATGCCAAGCGCCAGCGCATTCACCAGCGGATTATTCGAATAGCACGGCTCGAATTGGACTTCGCCGCCAATAGTGGGGACGCCGAAACAATTTCCGTAAAAGGCGATGCCGCCAATGACGCCGTCAAGGATGCGGCGATTGCGCGCGATTTCCTGTTCGCTCGAACCGGGCTCAGGGGCACCCACAGGGCCGTCGTTCATGATGGGGCCGAAGCGAAGCGAATCGAGAACAGCGATGGGACGCGCGCCCATGGTGAAAATGTCGCGCAAAATGCCGCCGACGCCGGTTGCCGCGCCCTGATATGGCTCGACGAAACTGGGATGATTGTGGGACTCGATTTTGAAGACGGCGACGAGGCCGTCTCCGATGTCGACGACGCCCGCGTTTTCGCCGGGGCCTTGCACGACGCGCGAACCGGTGGTGGGCAGGCGTTTGAGGTGAACTTTGCTGGATTTATAAGAGCAGTGCTCGCTCCACATGACGCTGAAAACGCCGAGTTCGGTGATTGACGGGTCGCGCCCGAGAATTTTTTGGACGCGCGCGAATTCCTCGGCGGTGAGCCCGTGCTCGGCGGCGACTTCAGCGGTGATCTTTATTTCCGTCCCGATCATTGGAAACTCTATTGCACACGAACAAAATCGTACACAACATTCCACAGAAGCTGCATTCCGTCCCGATAGTTTTTGAGCGGAACGCGTTCGTTGTCGCCGTGAACGCGGTCGTCATCTTCGCGCGCGACCGCAAAAGGCTCAAAGCCGTAGCTGACGATGCCTTTGTCGCGGAAAAAATGCGAATCGGTAAAGCCAGCGTCGACGGTCTGAACCACACCCGCGCCGGGGTCGAGCGCGTGAACGGCATTCTCGATGGAAGCGAAAAGCGGCGTGTCCGTCGAGGAAGTGGCCGGCGGGAAATTCAAAATGACCTCGATCTTGATGGACGGGTCGTTGACGATGCCGCGAACCTGCGCGAGCCAACGATCAATGGTCCAGCCCGGCAGCAGGCGGCAATCGAGTTCGGCGGTGGCCTGGGATGGAATGATATTTGTTTTGTTGGAGCCTTGCAGGCTGGTGATGGAGATTGTGTTCGTGAGCCGCGCGAGAATATCCGGACGCTTTTGGAGCAAATCGTAAGCGTCTGGCTGAGCGAGAAAAGGTTTCACGTTCAAGAAGCGGCCGCGCCAGGGTTCAGGCTCGTAAGGGGCATGAGTGCGCAGCATGACTTCCACAGGAGGCGTCAATTCAAGTGGAGGACGATACTGACGAATGCGTTCGAGCGCGGCAATCAAGTGATTCGGCGCGGAATCAGGAATCGGTACGGAGGCGTGACCCGCGCGGCCGGTGGCGGTTAATCTGAGCCACGCCGGAGTTTTTTCTGTTGGGCCGACGCCGAAGTAGACCGGTTTGCCGGTCGCATCGGCCAGAGAACCCGCGCCTTCGGTGAGCATGAAGCCCGCGCCAGTGAGCCATTGCGGGCGGTTCTTCACCACCCATCCGGCGCCAAAATTTCCGCCGGCCTCTTCATCGGCGGTGCCGACAAAAATGACGTCGCGGCGCAGCGGCACATGCAGGCGGTGGAGTTCGAGAAAGGTCAGTAACTGAAGGATGCCAAGCGACTTCATATCGAGGGAGCCACGACCCCAGAGGTAGCCGTCACGTACAAGGCCGGCGAAGGGGTCGACGGTCCAAAAGGAGCGGCTAACGGGCACGACGTCCATGTGATTGAGCAGGATCAAGGCAGGCTCGGAGTCGGTGCCTTTCAGTCGCGCAACGATATTGCCGCGGCCCGGAGCGGATTCCGCGATCTCGAAAGGGATTCCTTCAGCCTGGAGAATTTTTGCGTACCACTGTGCGGCGAGAATTTCATTGCCCGGAGGATTTGTGGTATTGACCGCGATATATGCGGAGAGTTTCTGGACGGCGTCGGTCTGAAGAGCTTGCCAGTCGGGAGATGCGGCATTAGCAGCAGACTGCGCGGGCGCCGACGGAGCCAGCGGAAGCAGCGCGATGGAGACAAAAATGGAGCAGAGAAAGATCAGACGCCGCACGAAATCCTCCTGAAGGAACGCACCGCGCTAGGCCGGCACCGAGGCCTTTGCCTCGGCGTTGCTTCCCACCTGGTGGCGCGTAAGGCTCTCGACCATGGAGCGGAAAATGACGAGGCCGTCGGCGGAGCCGAGGGAGGCTTCGACGGCGCGCTCCGGATGCGGCATCATGCCCATCACGTTGCGCTCGCGATTGCAGATGCCAGCAATTGCGGCGAGCGAGCCATTGGGATTGGCGGAGTCTTCGACCCCGCCCTCGGGCGTGGTGTAACGAAAAACGATCTGGCGATTTCGTTCGAGTTCGGCGAGCGTTTCCGCATCGCAAAAATAATTTCCTTCCATGTGGGCGATGGGGACTCTCAAAACTTGGCCGGCTTGCGCGGCGCAGGTGAACGGCGTGTCCGTGTTTTCGACGCGGATATTCACGTGGCGGCAAATGAAACGCAAATCGCGATTGCGCAGCATCGCTCCAGGGAGCAGGCCCGCTTCGAGAAGGATCTGAAAACCGTTGCAAATGCCAAGCACCAGGCCGCCCCGGCGCGCGAAGCGTTCGACAGCGCGCATGACAGGCGAAAAGCGCGCGATGGCTCCGGTGCGAAGATAGTCGCCGAAAGCAAAACCGCCGGGAAGAATGATGGCGTCGCAGCCGGGAATCTGTTCGGAGCGATGCCAAAGGAATTCGACGTGCTCGCCAAGGACCGCTCCGACAGCGTGGTACGCGTCATCGTCGCAATTCGAACCGGGAAACACTACGGCACCGAATTTCATTGCGCGGAATCTCCCCAAGAAGATTCTAACACATGAGCGAGAGTGTCTTGAGCGACGAAATTCCGGAAAAGAGACGGCCGGAGCAGGACTATCGGCGGCGAGATTTCTTTGCTGGCGCGGAGGATTTGCGACGTGCGTGTTTAGACTGCTTTTTTGCGGAATCGCGGTACGGCGCAGAGGTTTTCGCCGCAGTGGCTTTTGATTCCGAGGATTTGGCCCGCCGGGCAGCGGCCCAGCCGCGTTTGTTTACCTGACGACCGCGCGCAATGGCAAGGGCGTCGGCAGGAATGTCTTCCGTGACGGTGGAACCGGCGGCGATATAGGCGCCGTCCCCGACCGTGATGGGCGCGACGAGAGCAGAGTCGCTGCCGACGAAGACACGCTCGCCGATGCGCGTGGGATTCTTTTTCACGCCGTCGAAATTGCACGTGATCGTTCCCGCGCCGATGTTTGAGTCGCGGCCAATGGTCGCGTCACCAAGATAAGTCAGATGCATGGCCTTAACGCCTTCGCCGAGCACACTTTTCTTGATTTCGACGAAATTGCCGACACGCGCGCCTGACCGCAATTCGGCGCCTTCGCGAAGATGCGCGAACGGGCCCACGATGGCGCCGGAAGCGAGAAGGCTCGATGTCATGACGGAATGCTGGCGAACAAGAACGTTGTCTGCAAGCGTGGCGTTCGTGAGAATGCTGCCCGTTTGAATTGTGCAGCGCGAGCCGATGCGAGTCGCACCGAGCAATTGAACGCCGGGCTCGATCACTGTGTCGTGCGCGATCTCGACGTCGGGATCAATCAAGACTGTCTCGGGCAGATAAATCGTGACGCCCGCGTCCATCAGCGCCGCCGCTTTGCGTGCGCGAAAGGCGCGGTCGATTTCCGCGAGCTCGGCGCGCGTGTTGCAACCGAGGGTTTCCTTGGCGTCGGAGGCCTCGACAGCGAGAACGCGTTCGCCCTTTTGATTGAGCATCGCGATTGTGTCGGTGAGATAAAGCTCGCGATGCGCATTGTCCGGGCGCAACTCGGCGAGACAGGGCCAAAGTTTCTCTAGCGAGAAACAATAAATGCTGGAATTGACTTCGCGAATTTCGCGTTCGGCCGCGCTGGCGGATTTGTCTTCCACGATTGCGGCGACGCTGCCGTCGGGCTTCCTGGCGATACGGCCGTAGCCCGCGGGATTGTCGAGCCGCGCGGTGAGTATTGTGGCGGCGGCGCGGCCGGAGAAATGCGCGTCCAGAAGCGCTTGCAATGTTTCCGTGCGAATCAGCGGCGCGTCGCCGGGAAGAACGATGGCGAGGCGGGCATTGGTGTCAATTGCCGCGCGGGCGATGAGCATCGCGTGGCCAGTGCCGTTTTGCGGACGTTGCAAAACGGTGGAAGCGCCCAGCGGGGCGACGGCCTTGCGCACGTCTTCCGCTTGGTGCCCCACGACGACGAGAATATTTTTTGCGAGCGGCTGACAGGCGCACACGACATGCTCGACGAGCGCGCGACCGCCAGCGCGATGCAGCACCTTCGCGACGTCGGACTTCAGGCGCGTCCCTTTACCCGCAGCGAGAATGACGATGGTGAGATCGTTTGCAGCCATGAACTTCTTATTGTCTCCTTGCCGTTGCGGTTTGGCAATCGGACGCGTCCCCGCATTTTCCAACCTGAAAACGCGGTTAAATGAAGCTGCTGTTAGAAGCCGGGCAGTTCAGTCGGCGTGGACGGGGGAAGCGTCTTCGAGGGCGCGCGCGGCGGAGGATGATGCGGCGGTGCCGGTGGTTTCGATCCAGTGGGAAGGCTCGGCGAGAAGTTTGGAGACGAGACGCGTGTGCAGTGCGTGGCCGGCTTTGTGGGCGACGACGAGCGCCTGAAGCGGCAGTCCAATCAGCGCGAGGTCGCCGATCAGGTCGAGCGCTTTGTGGCGGCTGAATTCATTTGGGAAACGCAAGCTTCCTTCGAGAAGTCCGTCCGGCGTGAGGACGATGGCGTTTTCGAGCGAGCCTCCGCGAATCAGGCCCATGGCGCGCAGGCGGTCGATATCTTCGGTGAACGTAAAGGTGCGCGCGGAGGCAAGCTCGCGAGAGAAAGTGTCGCGCGAAACGACGATTTCCGTTTCCTGCTGGCCAATCATCGGGTGCGGAAAATCGATGTAGCAGCGCACGCGGAATTCGTCGGCGGGATAAATGCCGATTCGGCGGTCGCCTTCGGAAATTTCGAGAGGCTTCACAACTTTCAAGTAGCGGCGTTGGCGACGAAGTTGGCGAACCCCGGCGCGATCGAGAAGGTCCATGAAAGGCTGCGCGGAGCCGTCGAGAATGGGCAACTCTAGCGCGTCGATTTCCACGTAGACGTTGTCGATGCCGCAAGAATAGAGCGCGGCGAGCAAGTGCTCGGTGGTCGATAGCAGCACGCCGTTTTTCATCAGGCTGGTGGCGTAACTGACACGCGCGACGTTGCGGCCGTGGGCCTCAATTTCAAAATTATCGAGGTCAACGCGGCGAAAGACGATGCCTGTGTCTGGCGGCGCTGGGACAAGCCTTATGTGCGTACGAACGGCGGTGTGAAGGCCGATGCCTTGGGACTCGACGGGACGCAGGATTGAGAGCTGGTAGCTCAAGCTATTGTTACTAGCACCTTGCATGCCTAATGCGTTTACAATTATCCTAGCATTATCAATGATTTGGCATGACACAGCACGCTGAAAATGGCTCTAGTGTTGTAAACATACAACAGAGTTGTCCGGCTGGTGTGGCGCGGCGGATACGTACTGCAATGGCACATCAAAGACTTTGCGCATGGGCTACGGCTGAGCCGATCGCAGAGTGACAGTTTCCGTCCACGCGAACACACCACGGGCAATACGGCCTGGAAAACGTGGCACTCTTGTGATAATTGAGGGCGCATCCGAGCGGAAAGGAATCGTCGTGAACAGCTTAGTGAATTCGTCCGAAGTCATGGCTCTCATCGCTATTCCCAACACGGTGATTTGGTCATATTGCGTCGGTGGAGTGGTTTTCGCCATCGGGTTGGTCACGATTTTTCTTCGCGGCGATTGGCAAAAGGCGCGCGGATTGGACAAGATGATTCTGTTCGGGACGCTTTTCTACGCGGCACCACTTGCGGCCTTCGGCACCGAACATTTCACAGTGACGCAGACCATCGCATCGATCGTACCGAAATGGCTTCCGTGGCATTTGTTTTGGGCGTACTTCGTGGGCACTTGCTTTATCGCGGCCACATTGAGCATGGTGACGCGGGTTCAGGCGCGTCTCTCGGCGAGTTTGCTTGCCTTGACGTTTTTCCTTTTCGTCGTGCTGATGGACGTCCCGAGTTGGGTACGCAATCCGCAGAATCGGTTTGCCCTGACGCTCGCACTGCGGCAGTTATCCTTCAGCGGCGGCGCTTTGGCGTTGGCCGCCACCCTCACCGAGCAGTGGCGCGAGCGTGGTACCCACATCTTCGCGACAATTGCGCGATACTTCGTTGCCATTCCCGTGCTGTTTTACAGCTTCGAGCAATTCATGCATGGCGATTACGTCCCCGGCATTCCGTTGCAACGGGTGACGCCCCAGTATGTCTACGGACACGCTCTTTGGACATACCTGACGGCGGCGGTTTACGCAATCGCGGGAATTCTGTTGTTTGTAGGCAAGAAACCCCGCGCCGCAGCGACTTGGATAGGCTTGACCGTGCTCTTCGTGGTGCTGGTGGTCTACGTGCCGATCGGAGTCATGGATCGCGCCAGCCTCATTGGCATTAATTATCTGGGGGACACTCTGATGTATTGCGGCGCCGTTCTTCTGCTCGCGGGCGCTATGCCGTGCGAGGCGTCGCCCCGAAAATCATCGACTGAACAGTCGTCCCAAGAAACACGCGCCCCCGAAGTAGCCGACTGATCCATTTTACTACGGCGATCTGAGTCACTACCGGTGGCCGGTGCAACTTGTACGGTCCGTCGATGGCAGGTAGAATGGCAGTTCGGACAAATTCTTGTGCAGACACCGTTCCCTATCCTAACCAACCCTCCCGCGGCGTCGCCTGATCCCGGTGCGTACCCCCGGCCGCCATGGCTGCGCGTGAAATTCTTCGGCGGGCCGAATTATCAGGAATTGAAGCGCATTATGCGCACGCTTGATTTGCATACCGTGTGTGAGAGTGCGCGCTGTCCGAATATGGGCGAGTGCTGGGACCATCGCACGGCGACGTTCATGATTTTGGGGAACGTTTGCACGCGCGCTTGCGGATTTTGCGCCGTTCCGTCGGGGAAACCGCTGGGCGCGCCGGATCCGGACGAGCCGGAACGAGTGGCGGAGGCGGCGGCGAAAATGGGGTTGCGCTACGCGGTGGTCACTTCGGTGAATCGCGACGATCAAGCCGATGGCGGCGCGGAAATTTTTGCGCAGACGATACGGCAGATTCGCGAACGCGTGCCGGGCTGCAAAGTCGAAGTGCTGATTCCGGATTTTCGCGGGAACTGGGATGCGCTGGGAATGGTGATTGAGGCACGACCGGAAGTGCTGAATCACAACATGGAAACTGTGCCGCGGCTCTACCGTCGCGTGCGCAAAGGCGCGGTGTACGAGAGGTCGCTCGAATTACTGCGTCGCGCGAAAGAAATGGCGCGCGAGATGCCGACAAAGACGGGAATGATGCTCGGCCTCGGTGAAGAGCGCGAAGAAGTGCTTGGCGCGATGCGGGATATTGTCGCGCAGGGTGTGGATATTCTTACGTTGGGGCAATACTTGCAACCGACGCGCGAGCATTTGCCTGTGGTGCGCTTCGTGCATCCGGATGAATTCGCCGAGTACAAGCGCCTCGGAGAAGAAATGGGATTCAAGCACGTGGAGGCTGGACCGCTGGTGCGTTCCTCGTATCACGCCTTCGAACAAGAAGAAGCCGCGCGCTGCTAGAGATACCCAATCCAATTAATTCGATTCGACGTTTTTCCTCGCGCGCGGCGTAGGGTGCGCTGACTTGCGCGAAGCTAACTATTCCATGATGCGGGGATCGCGGGAGCGGGGGATCCAACGGACTAGCCATGCGGCGGTGACGTACATGACGAAGCACTCGAGGGCGAAGGGGATGAAGCCGAGGTAGCCGGGCGCGGGCATCTCGAATATTTTGTAGTGCTGCAGAATCGGGAAAATGTAGTGCCACTTCGCCGCAGCCCAGTAATTCCAGAATTCCCACAGCCAGCCGCAAACCCATCCAGAAACGAGCAGCGAATAAAAACGGCTCCGGCGGCCATAGGAAAAATCGCCCAGGAGCGACGGCAGGCCAAGGCGGTAATTGAGAGGATCCAGAGCGAGATAAAATCCCAGCCACACGAGCGCGAAAAGATATGAGGCAATGTGCCGCGGCAGAAAAAGGGGCAGGCCGAGGCACAAAATTCCCGCGCCCATCATGTTGCGGCAAAGAGCGGGAGAAATTTCAGCGGTCTCGCGCCGCATGAACCAGCCGAAGGATTCGACGAGCTCCGCCGTTTCAAGAATCGCGGGGGTAATGGTGGCAAACGACCAGCAATATCCAAGAAGTCCCCAGACGAGTTCCCGCGGCACACCTGTGTAATCCCAATTTTGCAGCCGCAGGTTGTAGGCCTCAAAAACCAGCCACAAAGGAATCGAAAGCAGGGCCATCTGAAACAGATCGCGGGGCGAGTTGCGCAGGCGCGAACGTCCCGTCATGGCCAAAACAGCGGAATCAACGATCAAAACGTATGCGGTCCACGCGATAGGAGTGAAGTATGTGGCGACGGGCTCGATGCCGCGAAACATCAGCCATTCCGCGCCGGCGAGCGCGGCAATCGCGAACCATCCGGCACGCGGAAAAGCGTGCTTTCGGCCGCGCAGAAACTCGAGCACGCAGATCGTGATGGTTGCCGCGGTGATGATGACGCCGAGCTTCACCATGCCGCCCGAAGTGTAGCGCAATTGCGCGAAGTTTATAGTGGGTCAATTCTGGTTCTTTGTTATTCTTTGGCGGCGTTTTCGCGCGAGGCTTTTAGGGCGATACATTTTGGGCACTGCATTCAATGCAAACGACGCAGGCGGGAAAACTCGAACGCGGCCTGGGGCTGAAAGAGGCCTCGGCGCTCAACATGATCGACATGGTGGGCATCGGGCCGTTCATCGTGATTCCGCTGGTGATTGCGGACATGGGCGGGCCGCAATGCCTGTTGGCGTGGGCGGTGGGCGCAATCGTGGCTCTGGTCGACGGGTGCTTGTGGGCGGAACTGGGAGCGGCGATGCCCGAAGCGGGCGGCAGCTACGTTTATTTGCGCGAGGCGTACGGGCCAGCGAAGTGGGGGCGGCTGCTGTCGTTCCTGGTGATCTGGCAGACGATTTTTCAGGGACCGTTGGTGCTGGCGTCGGGCTCAATTGGCTTCGCGGAGTATTTCACGTACCTGGTTCCGCTCGGCAAATATGGCCAGAAGGCCGTGGCAGGCGCGGTGGTAATCACTTTGACGATTCTGCTTTACCGCCGCATCACAACCGTGGGCAAAATCTCGATGCTGCTGTGGATTGGCGTGTTTGGCACAATCGCGTGGCTGATCACCGCGGGCGCCACGCATTTTCATCCGGAACTTGCCTTCACCTATCCCGCGGGCGCGTGGAAATTGAATTGGCTGTTTTTCGCGGGACTGGGCAGCGCGACGGTGCCGACAATTTATTCTTACTGGGGCTATTACAACGTGTGTTTTCTGGGCGGCGAGGTAAAGCAGCCGGAACGCAACATCCCGCGCGCAATTTTCATTTCGATCATCGTGATTGCGATTCTGTATCTTGCGATGCAGACGTGCGTGCTGGGCGTGGTGCCGTGGCAGGAGGCGCAGCATTCACAATTCATCGTGAGCATATTTTTTGAGCGGATTTATGGGACGCATTTGGCGAAATTCGCGACACTGCTGATTCTGTGGATTGCCTTCGCTTCGCTTTTTTCGGCCGCGCTGGGCTACTCGCGCATACCGTACGCGGCCGCGCAAGACGGGAATTTCTTTGCGATTTTCGGCCGCGTGCATCCGACGAAGAAGTTTCCGCATATCTCGCTGCTGGCGTTGTGCGCCGTGGCGTTCGTTTTCAGTTTGCTGTTCAAGCTGGCGACGGTGATTGCCGCGATCCTTGCCATGAGGATTCTGGTGCAATTCGTTGGGCAGGCGGTGGGGATTATCATGCTGCGGCGTAAATGGGCGAGCGAACGCTTTCCGTTCAAAATGTGGCTTTACCCGATTCCCGCGGGGCTCGCTATAATCCTATGGCTCGTGCTGTTCGTAGCTACAGGCTGGCGCATGCTCTTTGGAGTGGCCGCTATTCTGGCGGGAGTGATCGTTTTTCTTGTGCGTTCCAAAGGATTGAAGGAATGGCCGTTCGCGGAGGCGACTCGATGAAGATGCGGTGGGGCATAATGCTGGCAGCGGCGGCGGTCGTGATTATCTTTGCGGCACCGATGGCGCGCGCGCAATCGGTTGCCGAAGTGGTGGACGCGATCGATCACGCGCGTGTGACCACGCGGGTTCTTTACGTCGATGCGCATCCCGACGACGAACGGGAGAGCGTGCTGACGTATCTCTCGAAGGGACTCGGCGACGACGTGGCGCTCTGCTCGACTACGCGCGGCGAGGGCGGACAAAATGCCGTTGGCCCAGAGCTTGGGCCCGCGCTTGAAATTTTGCGCACCGACGAACTCTACCGCGCGACGCAGGGCTACGGCGCGCAACTGTTCTTCACGCGCGCGTCTGATTTTGGCTACTCGAAGAGCGCCGACGAAACTTTGGAAATATGGCACGGAATGGCGACCGAAGACCTGGTGCGAATCATTCGCACGTTTCGGCCTGACATCATCATCAATCAATGGGGCGGCGTGCATTCAGGACATGGACAACACCAAGCCACGGGAATCGTTGTCCCGCAAGCAGTGAAGGCTGCGGCCGATGCGTCCGCATATCCCGAGCAGTTGAAGGAAGGACTTCGTACGTGGCGTGTGGGGCGCGTGCTGCAATTTGCGCGTTTCTTTGGGAATACCACCGGCAATAATGCCAGTAACCAGGAAGGTGAAATCACGCTACCCGTGGGCGAAATTTCACCGCTGTGGGGAGACAGTTATTCGGATCTGGGGCTCATCGGATTTGCGAACCATCGGTCGCAAGGCATAACCAGGATTCTGGATTCGTCATTCTTCAGCCGGCCGGTGGACCTGAAAGTCGTCGAGGGCGATAAGCTGGCGCCGGAAAACCTGGCGCAAACGCTCGTTTCGCTCGGTGGTAGATCAGATCCGTTGCACGCGGAGCTTGGCGCGGCGGACGCCGCCCTCGCAACTGCGCGCGAAGACGCGTTACGGCTTGATTGGCCGGGAGCGGTGAAAAATCTAGCAGCCGCGGGAAACGAAATCACGAAGGCGATGAGCGACGCACGCTCGTCTTCCGTCACGGATGGCCGGGACGTGCTGTGGAGATTGAACATTCAGCGGGAAAAGATTAACGCCGCGCTGGCCGCAACTGCGGCGCTACATATGAACGCGGAATCGGACCGCGGAGCTCTTGTCGCGGGAGAAGATTTTTCCGTGCGGGTGAATTGGGAAGCAAGGTCGAACGTGGGCGTCGAGTTGAGTCAGCCGACGCTTGAGATGCCGAAGGGATGGTCTGCAACTACCGAAAAACCGCAAGGAAACCGCGAAGTCACGGCGACCGAAGCTTCCTTCCGCGTGACGATCCCCAATGGCGCAACGCGTCCCACTTCGCCAGAAGACGCGATTCTTCCCTGGCCTGCGCCGCTGGTAAGAGCGCGCATCACGGGAGCGGTCGAAGGCTACGACTTCTCGGTTGAGAAGCCAGTGACCGCGACCGACTACACGTCGACGACCGTCGAGACGATGCCGCTCGAGTTGGTTCCCGCGGTCACGCTCTCCGTTGAGCCGGAGCAGGTGATGCTTCCGGTGAATCGCAAGACAAAACCGTTTGAGTTGCTGACACGCGTTCGCTATCACGGAGCGAAGGCAGCGCACGTTACAGTGGGCCTGGATGTACCGGCCGGCTGGAGTGTCCAACCGGTCGCGCCGATTGATTTTGCGGGCGCCGGGGACCGACTGGTGCGATTTGCCGTGACGCCGTCCGCAAATGCGCCGCAAGCCGCATACGACTTAAAACCCTATGCGCGGCTCGGCGATGAGAGTTTTCGTACGTCGTATGAAGCGCTGCCGTCGTTGCCGTCTCGCCACGTGAGCGAACCGGCGGTGGCGACAGCGCACGTGCTGGAGCTGGATTTCCCGCCGCATCTGCGCGTCGGCTACATTGCCGCGGGCATCGATCCGGTTCCGCAATCGCTCCAGCAGTTGGGAATCAACGTGGACATGCTGGACGAAGCCGCGCTCGAATTTGGGGACCTGAGCCGCTATGACGCGATCGTGGTGGGAATTCGCG
>DASRQP010000164.1:0-4102 GCA_035696585.1 Candidatus Acidiferrales bacterium
GCAAGCCGGTCCGTACTTCGTTCGCACCGACACACTCGAAGCTATGGAAGCTCTGCTGCCTCGGCTGACCTCGTCTCGTCGCATGGCCTCATCATTCGACGATGCTGCGGCTGTTCCGTCCGCGTGTCGCAACGCTGACCAGGGATCTCTCCTCAATTTCCTCGCTCTTCCGGCCAAGCTCAATCTTTCTCAAATGCGGCCGAATCCCAATTTCGATTTCGCTGCGTTCATCAAATCTCTCCATCTCGACCAAGTCCATGCTGTTTGCGGCAACCTCGCATTCGAGGCGCAGGGCACGCGGATGCGCGGCGCTGTGCTTGGAGACACTTCCCAAGGGAGCGTACTGAATATCGTTGGGGATGGCCGCGAAGACTTCGCTACTCTCGCGCTCGCCCAGTCCGGCTCAGCGTATCAATGCTCGATTCTAGATTTCGTCGCGCTTTACAAGACCCTCATGGCTGGATTCGCTGCTGCTCTACCCCCCGACAAGGCAGGCTTTGCCGCGGGAATTGATTCTCTGGCGGCAACGCTTTGGGGTATGCCTCCAGCCCAGGCCTTCGCCCTCTTCACCGGCGAATTCGCCAGCATAAACTTCCATGCTGACGCGGACCCCGCGCGAGCCATTTACGCCTTCACGATCCAGCGCCCGGATAGGGTTCTCGCGCTCTTGCAGCATGTAATCCCGGGAGCCTCCACCACACAAAAACAGGAAGGCGACACGACCTACGTCACCGTCACATTTCCGCAAGGCCGCGAAGCTTCGCAAGCGGCTGCTGCCGAGCCTTCCCAGTTTTTCTTCGCCGTTACGCCATCGATCTTGATTGCCTCCAAACGGCAGGATATTCTCCGCGACGCCGTTGTTCGTCTCCACACACCTGCGAATTCCGCACAGTCCGATTCTCTGTCCACCGACCCCGGTTTCAAGAGAGCTCGAGCAACAATGCGTTCGAAATTAACCGCTCTGAGCTACAGCGATCTGACGCGCTACAACTGGACCGCTATGATCAACACTATCGAAAAAGGAATGAACGAAAGAGCGGAAGCCGAAGCTCGCCGAGACGGGAAACCCGCGCCGGCCCCGGTACACCTTTTCCCCGGATTCGATCCCGCAATTATCTCCAAGTATTTGCATTATTCCAGCGGAAGCACATGGAAGGACTCTACCGGCATTTACTTTGACTCAGTCATTCAATAAGGCGCGGTTGCTCTTGGGAGTTTTCGCTTTGGCCGGTTTTATGTGCGTTTTTCTCGCTGCTGCTTCGTATCCTGTCCCATCTCAACAATCAACCGCACCTGCGCAGCAGGGAACGCTGAAGGTTCGTGTCTCGCTGGTTAAAGTCGATACCAGCATTGTTGACGCGCACGGCAAGTTCGTGGAAGGTCTGCAAAAAGAAAATTTTCATATCTTCGACAACGGTGCCGAGCAGCCAATCACTTTTTTTGCTTCTACCGACGCCCCTGCCCAAATCCTCGTCCTAATCGAAACCAGCCCCGCCGTCTCTCTCATTCGCAGCCAGCATCTCGACGCCGCCTATTCGCTTCTCGATGGCCTTGCCCCTGACGATCGCGTCGCTCTCGCCTCTTATTCGAACACGTCGCAGCTCATTCTGCCTTTGACGGCCGACAAGTCAGCGCTTGCTCGCGCCCTGATCGATCTTCAATACTCACTCGGCAGCGGCGAACTTAATTTCTACGATTCCGTTTCCGCCTCACTCGACTGGCTCTCCCCCATCCCGGGCAAGAAGGCCCTCGTCCTGCTGACCACAGGCCTCGACAGTTCACCTGCCGGCCATTGGCAGTCTCTCGTCGACAAACTGCGCGGCAGCGAAGTTACGATTTTCCCCGTCGCTCTCGGTGGTTCGCTGCGGTCGTTTGAAGGAGCGGCGTCCGCGGCTCCGGATTCAAACGCCGTCGCGCCGCCGGGCCTCAGTTTTACCGCCGCGAATCGCGCACTCCAATCGCTCGCTGATTCCAGTGGCGGTCAGGCCTTTTTTCCTGCCCAGGACAAGGAATTCGCCGCCATTTATCGCCGCATTGCCGAAGTGCTACGCCATCAATACACCCTCGGCTTCAGTCCTCCAACGTCCGACGGGAAATTCCATTCACTGCGCCTGGAAGTTTTCGACTCCAACGGCCGTCCCTTCCCAACCGACGGCGCCAAACCGCGTTATCGCATCTTCGCCCGTCAAGCCTATCTCGCTCCGTCTCCTTGAAGTTTTGTGACTCGGCACGCTCCGCAAAATCTCGCCTCCCATCTGCGGCAATATTCCGCCTGCACGACAAAATGATTTAGTGTTACTCTCCTCCCTCGCACTCTCACGTGAATTGTGAAACTCTGAGGGGTCGGAGCCTTCTTCGCGCATGAGATTCATAAGCAACAGTAAATTCGCCCTGTTGTCCTTCATTCTTTATTTCTGGCTTGCGCCGCTCGCAACTGCCGCGCCGCAAACTCAATCGCCCGCGCCGCCAACTGCGCCATTCCAATTCGCTTTTTCGGGCAATGTTGCGCAAGTCCCCGTCGAAGTTTCGGATCATCTGGTTCTTGTCCCCATCCGCGTGAACGGCGCTCGGCCATCGTGGTTTCTTCTCGATACCACGCGCCCGGCTTCTTCGCTCGACGATGTTCGCGCCGTAGCCCTCGGCCTTTTTCCGCACGGCTCCGCTGGCTCCAAATCCCTGTCCAACGTCGTTCTCGATTTTCCCAGTCTTAAAATTTCCATACCGTCCCTCGCACTCGATTCCTTCGGCGACCTCTCTTCCCGCGTTGGTCGCGCCATCCAGGGGATTCTGGGAGCCGACATTCTCAGCCATTTCGTCGTCGTTATCAGTTACGATCGCCAGACTCTACAGCTTTACGATCCGAAGTCGTTCCAGTACAAAGGCGCTGGCGTAAAATTGAAAATGCAGCCCATCGATGGCGTTCCCGTCCTGGACGTCAAATTCAGCATTCGCCATCGCGGCACGCTTCACGGCCTCTTCTCCGTCGCCACCGCCCAGGCCGAGGCCATGCGGTTCGAACCGTCCTTCTCCGCGGGTCACAAGTTTTCCGAACTGGGCCAGAAAATGATCCTGTTTTCGCCGCTCGATTCCCCGGGCGACTTTGACGATCACCTTGGCCGCATCGAATCTGTGCAGTTAGGAAAAATCACTTTGCAAGATCCCTTCGCCATTTTCCCCGGGAAATCCGAACACGCTTCCGCGCAACCTTCTTCCGGCGTCGCCGGCGCCATCGGCGGAGAGATTCTCGACCGCTTCACCGTCGTTCTCGACTATCCCGATCAATCCGTCATATTCGAGCCAAATCCTCACTTCAACGATCTCTTCGTCGCGGACATGAGCGGTCTTGTCCTTGTCGCCACTCCTCCCGACTTTCGCGCCTTTGGAGTCGCCCGCGTCACCGAGAAATCGCCCGCCGAACTCGCCGGCATCGCCGTCGGCGACATGCTCGAAAAAATCGACGGAAATCCCGCATCCGATTATTCCCTCAACGACGTTCTCGCCCTCTTCCGCCAGGACGGCACAGAACACACCCTCACCGTCTTGCGCAACGGCCAGCATCTACAATTCACGCTGAAGCTGAAGCCTCTTATTTAGTCCGGTTTGGACAACAGTGCGGAGAGCTATTCGTACTCGCTGAGGGTTTTCGCCATTTCGCGGAGGCGTTCATCGGCGCGCGCAAAGACGCTGCCCTGCTCAAATTTCCCCTGCGCATTTCGTTTCCCGGCTTTCACTCCCGTGAGAATCTCGATTCCCTCCTCCACAGTCGTCACCGGAAAAATGTGGAACTTGCCCTTCGCAACCGCTTCAATCACGTCGTTGCGCAACATCAAGTCGTCGACGTTCTCAACGGGAATCAGCACGCCCTGCGTTCCGGTCAATCCCTTGACGCGGCAAACGTCGTAATAGCCTTCGATCTTCTCGTTCACTCCGCCAATCGGCTGAATGTCACCCTGTTGATTCACCGACCCTGTCACGGCCATATCCTGGCGGATCGGCGCATCGGCCAGTGCCGACAACATCGCGTAGATTTCGGTCGAGCTCGCGCTGTCGCCATCGACGCCCGAATACGATTGCTCGAAACACACGCTCGCCGCCAGCGACA
>DASRQP010000165.1:0-3814 GCA_035696585.1 Candidatus Acidiferrales bacterium
GCGCTGACGAAGGCGGGAGCGAAGCTCGAACACGTGGTGCGCACGCGATTGTTTGTCGCGAATATTGCGGACTGGGAGAAGATCGGGCGCGCGCACGGAGAAGTGTTCGGCAAGATTCGTCCCGCGTGCACGATGGTGCAGGTGAGCGGTTTCGTGTCGCCGGATATGCTGCTGGAAATTGAAGCGGACGCGGTTGTGCCGACAGGCGACGGCCGATGAGGATACGAGTCGTGACCAATACGAGCACACGGGTGAGCAAAAGCCAATGCCAAAAACCCAGCGGATGGTTGGGCCGATTCGTTTTGTGGAACATGAATTCGCGGCATTCGAAGGTAACGGACTGGGGCCTGTCTCACATTTCGATTGCAAAACATGACACGGTTCTGGACGTTGGCTGCGGCGGGGGCAGAACCGTCAGTAAGTTGGCGGCCATGGCTGCTGAGGGAAAGGTTTACGGTGTCGATTACTCGGAGGAAAGCGTCGCCGTGGCCCGGAAGGTAAACAGAGACGGGGTCGCCGTGGGGCGCGTCGAGATTCGGGAAGGGTCGGTATCGACGTTGCCGTTTTCGGAAGACATGTTCGATGTTGTCACGGCGGTGGAGACGCACTTTTGGTGGCCTGATTTGCCTGGTGACATGCGCGAGATTTTCAGGGTGCTGAAGCCCAGCGGCACGCTCATCGTTATCGCGGAGATCTATCGAGGGGCGAAGACCAAAACTGCAAAGCTTGCTGAAAAATATCTGCCGCTATCGGGCATGAAGCTGTTCAGCGTTGACGAGCATCGCGAGCTCTTCGCACATGCGGGGTATACGGATGTTCAAGTCATTGAGGAGTTGAACAAAGGATGGATTTGCGGGATAGGCATGAAGCCTTCACGAGGGGATTCCTAGCTGGTCCAGGTCAGTGCGGTCCTGTTGGTTTGAATTCGATGGTGTGCGCTTTGGCGACGCGCGCGATCCTGCGATGCCAGGCGGTGTGACGTTGCGGTAGAATTGACGGGAAATGGATGAAACGCCACAGGACGAAATACCACAGAGAACGTCAGACAATGAGGCACCGCAGGGGCTAGTTCGCATCGCGGGAGGAAGGGCATTTAGCCGCGTCGCGATTATTCTGTTGCTTCTTTGCGCGATTGCGTTTGGCTCGGCCGTTGGGCTGCTGTTTGTTTACAGCAGCGACCTGCCGCAAATCCAGGAGCTCGAGAATTACCGTCCCAACGTGATCACGGAACTTTACGCGGATGACGGCACGTCCATCGGCAGCTTTGCCCTGCAACGAAGAATTCTACTGACCTACGATCAAGTCCCCAAAATTCTGCAAGACGCGATTATTTCCACCGAAGACCGGCACTTCATGGACCACTGGGGCGTGGATTTTCCGCGCATCGCCGAAGCGGCGTGGAGCGACGTCGTGCACCGCAAGCTGGTGCAAGGCGCCAGCACCATCACGATGCAACTCGCCGGCGGACTGTTCCTGAACCGCGCGGATCGCAGTTTCCGGCGCAAGATCGAAGAGGCGATGCTGGCGACTCAGATCGAGCGGCACTATACAAAACAGCAGATTCTGACGATGTACTGCAATCAGGTTTACTTGTGGAACGGGAACTACGGCTTCGAAGCGGCGTCCGAATTTTATTTTGGCAAGCACGTAGGCGAATTAACGTTGCCGGAAGCGGCGTTGCTCGCGGGAATCATCCGCGGTCCCATTTATTCGCCGACGCGCTATCCGCAAACGGCGCTGGCCAGGCGCAACCTGGTGCTGCAGCTGATGGCGGACAACGGCAAAATCACGCGAGCCCAGGCGAAGGGAGCGCAACAAGCGCCTCTGGGTTTGCGGTTGACGTATCCGCAGGACAACTCGCTTGCACCGTATTACGTCGAGGAAATTCGCCAGAGGCTCGAGCAGGAATTCGGATCCGAGGCCGTGCATCAGGAAGGGCTGCGCGTTTATACAACGTTGAATGTGGCCATGCAGCGCGCCGCGGATCAGGCCGTGCGCGATGGTTTGCACGCATACGACCGCCGCCACGGCTGGCGTGGCAACCTGCCGAATATTTTTCGCCAGCATCTGGGCACGTTGCAAAGTTACGACTCGCCCGATTGGCGCGAGCCGATTGCGGTGGGAAGTTACGTCACGGGCTTGATCACGGCGGTGGACGCGAACGCGGCGGTTGCGAAAATCGGACCGTATCGCGCGGTGATTACCCCGCCGGATTTTTCCTGGACGGGCGAAAAATCGCCGGGGAAACTGCTGCGCGTCGGCGATTTGGCCAACCTTTACATCGAAGCGCTGAACGGCGCCGCGGCCAAGGTGCAACTCGAACAGATCCCGGCGGCGCAGGCTTCGCTGCTGGCCATTGATAATGGCACGGGAGAAATCAAGGCCATGGTTGGCGGGTACAGCTTCGAGGATTCGAAATTCAACCGCGCCACGCAAGCGATGCGGCAGACGGGAAGCTCATTCAAAGTGTATGTGTACACCACGGCACTGGAGCAGGGCATGACGCCTTTCGACACCGTGCTCGACGCGCCAGTGACGTACACAAGCGGCGGGCAAGTGTATTCGCCGCACAATTACGACAATACATTCGAGGGGAAAATCACCCTGCGACGCGCGCTGGCGGATTCGCGCAACGTGCCTGCCGTGCGTCTGCTCGACCACGTGGGAATACAAAACGTGATTACCACAGCACGGCGGTTCGGCATCACCAGCCCGCTGCCGCCTTATTTGCCGCTTGCGCTCGGCGCCGCGGATTTGACTCTGCTCGAACACACGTCCGCGTTCACTGTTTTCCCCGATGACGGCATTCACATTCAGCCGCACATGATTCGCCGCGTGACTTCGTACGATGGAGCGATTCTCGACGAAACGCGCCCGAAAGTGACCGATGTGATTCCGCCGAATGCCGCGCGAACGATGACGGCGATGCTCGAGGACGTGGTGCAATTCGGCACCGGCGTACGCGCGCAGGCTTTGGGTCGGCCGTCCGCGGGCAAGACGGGCACTACCAATGATTTTACGGATGCCTGGTACATCGGATTCACGCCGCAATTAACGACCGGGGTGTGGACCGGCTTCGACGATCCGAAAACTTCACTGGGGGCAAAAGAAACCGGCGCGCGCGCCGCTTTGCCGATATGGCTCGAATTCATGGAGCAGGCGAGCAAGGGGATGCCGGCGGAAAAGTTTCAGAATGTGGTGCCTCTCGAAGAGCTGGCGAAGAATCAGCATGAGGAAGTAGACGTGCCAGACACCGCGCCACCTCCGGACACGACCGAGCAGGGAATTCCGCAGACAACGCCCGTGCAATTGCCCAAGCCTCCCGCAAAGCCTCCGATTCCGCATAGCGGTCCGGGCGCAACTGCTCCAGGTGCATTGCGGCAGTAGCAAGCTGCCAGAATTTTCACGATGCCCGAAAGGGATCCCAGCCTTTGGCGAGCAGGGCGACTTCCGTTCCGTTGTCGCGAACGAGCAGGATTTGCCTTTGGCGCGTGATTTCGCCGATGCACGTGATGGGAATTCTCGGCGAGAAGCGGCGAAGCAGTTTTGCAGAGTTTGGCGGCACGGTGAAAAGCAGGCCGTAATCCTCGCCGCCATGAAGGGCGAGTTCAAGCGCGTTCAGATTTAGATGCGCGAGGGCGGCTGGAATTTTGACTTTTGGGATTTTGGCCGACCAGATGCGTGCGCCAACGCCGCTGGCGTCGCATAAACGAGCCAGGTCCGTCGAAAGGCCGTCGGAAATGTCCATCATGGCCGTGGCGATGCGGCGCGTGGCCAGCGATTGACCCAGCGCAAGCGGGATTTTCGGGTAGAG
>DASRQP010000166.1:0-4252 GCA_035696585.1 Candidatus Acidiferrales bacterium
GAGCAGCAGACCTGCGTTCGAGGAGCGCCACCGCGCAGGTTGCAATCCGTATTCGGGATCGAGGAGGATCGCGCTGGCATGAGGCGTGAGCACGCGCACGACAGCCTGCTTGAATTCAGACATCATTTCCGGCGTCACGGCATGCGGGTCGATTCCTTTGCCCGCAGCAATCGCTTTCTTCAACGAACCGCGCTGGTCCATGGCCGCCGCGGCAATCACTCCCGCGGACGTCGACACTTTCGTGAGCCCTTGCAATTTGCCCGGCGTGATTTTCATCGTACCGTCTCCTCAAACCTGCCTGTACGCCCCGTGCCGCGCGTTTGTTTGGCCACCGCCGCCACTACGGCGGCATTTCGTCAATGTGGGTCGGAGCAACTGAACTGGACGATTTTAGCACGCCACGGTTCTATGCGATGACGCTTTGACATTGCAGCGCGGCCTCACGGATCACGTTAGAGCGTGACGACGCGATGGCCCGAGCAAGGCTGGCTCGTCTCGCTCGACATCTCACTGGACATTTCACCGGATATCTCACCCGAGAGGTGGTCGAGCAATTCCATTCCCTGGCGAGCCAGGAACGGCAACAGGCACAGCGTGCGCTCCTGCAATCCGTGATGCGGGAACAGCGCGCCTAGAATCTCCCTTTCGTGGCGATCCAGCACGCCAGTGCGAAAATTCTCAGCGCGTCCGGCCTTGCCACGCAGCTTTTCGAATTGGTAGAGCATTTTTCGTTCGACCGTATCGAGCGCCGCGGGCAACGATTTGTCCATTTTGCCAAGCGGAGCGCGGTAGCTCCCGAGAATTCGCTTCAAGCCCTTGTCGTCACGCGAGAATTTTGCCGAAAGGCCGCGAGACAAGGAATTCAATTCCATCTTGCGACGAACGGTTTGGCGTCCGTGTAGCGCGTCGCGGAAATCGAGCGCGTATTTCTTCATCGCGCGCAAAACAATGGGCTCGATCAGCGTGAAACTGGCGCGCGGCAAAATCGCGGGCATATGTCCGAGGATGCGCCGATAGACGACCTGCGCCTGGGCCATGTAAGCGACTTCCGCGGGTCCGCCGATGTAAGCAGCAGTGGGCAAAAGCGAATCCTGCAGGACGGGGCGCAGCAAAACGCTGGGCGTCAATCGTTGCGGCTCGTTGTCAATCTTGGCGAGCAATTCGGCGGAGGTGAACTTCTCGTCGCCAGCAACGAAGCCACCGTTGCGGCGTCGAAGCGGTTGCCGCTTGCCGTTCACGTCGAGGAAAAGGAGCGTCGATTGCTGCGTGATTTTGACTTGTGCGTGAAAGCCGAGCTTGTCGAGAATTTTATCGCGCGCCGTCAAGTCGGCGATGAGCGCCTGCGATTCCTCCACCGCTTTGCGGTAGACGGGCCGCGCCAATTCGCGCAATCGGGAGTCGAGCGGATCGAGAAGAATTATTCCGCGGCCTTTCATGAGCCGGGCAAGCAGTTTGCCGAATGCCGAGCCGAAGGTTTCGCCGTCACGATACGATGCGCGCAAAGCCTCGGAGATTGCGGGAAGGCCGGGGCCTTCCAATAATTCGAGCGCGTGCTCGACGGCGGCGCCAGCCATTTTCCCCAAGGAGATTCGTCCGACGCTGGGGCCAGCGACATCGTCACCGAGAGGCAATTCAATCCGGGCAATTTCCTCGCGGCCACCGAAAAAGACTTGATTCACTTCGGCGAGGTCGTGATCCTCCGTTGCCATCCAGAAAATGGGCACAGCGTCGACGCCGGACTTCGTGAGTTTTTCGGCCCAGCGAATCGCGTCCAGAGCCTTGTAAATGCTGTACGCCGGGCCGCTGAATAATCCCACCTGTTGCCCGGTGACGATGGCGGCCGCGCCATTGGCCAGACGCTCGATATTCTTTTCGGTCACGTCGTCAGAGCCTAAAGCGCGATTCTGCTCGCGCAAAACCTCGACGACTGATTTTCGCACTGCCGCATCGAGGCGAATTTTCTGCGCCGCGGCACGCACTCCCGCTTCATCGGGAGCGTGGGCGTAGAACTCCTTTACACTGGGGAAATCGTCAACAAAAGCAGAGAAGAGTTTGGTTGTTTGTGGAATTTCGTGGAAGCGAAGACAGTGGCACTCCATGGAAGATGTGATGATACACGGGGCGTTAAGTCGCAGCAACCATTCGGCGACTGCGAGGCGATTTCATCGAAAAGACCGTGGCACAAGCCTTCTCAAATCGAAAACCCGGGGTGACCGCAGGCTGCTGATTAATTCGCGGCGACGGTGGCGGGCTTGACGGAAGCGAGGATGGTCTCGATTTCCTGCTTCGCGGATTCGCCCAGGGGCAGGAGAGGGGCGCGCGGAGGTCCGCCGTAATAGCCGAGGCGGTCCATCGCGTACTTGAGTCCCGGAATACCGAATTTCGTGGCTAAATTCGCGGCCGGAAGGATGGCGTGTTTTCTCAATTGCTCGACGCGCTGCGCGTCGCCTCGCGATGCTGCGTCAAACAAATCGATGCACGCATCCGGAAAAACGCAGGAAATCGCGAGGATGGCGCCGGAGGCTCCTGCTTGCAAGGCATCGTACAGGGTCAGAGCTGAACCGGTAAGCGAACGGAAAGTTTTTGGCGTCGAGGAGACGATATCCTTCATGCGCTGCACGTTTCCTGAACTGTCCTTGATACCGATAATGTTTGCGTGGGATGCCAGGTGAGCCACAAGAGGAGCTTCGACCGTATAGCCGGTGAATACAGGCACTGAGTAAATGAGGATGGGAATGGGAGAAGCCTCCGCGACGCGCAAGAAGTGCGTGGCTTCCGCTTCGAAGGTCATGAACGGCTTGTAGTAGCTTGGCGTGCGGACCAGCGCAGCGTCGTATCCCAATTTTGCGGCGCGCTTCGTATGCTGGATTGTTTCGGCGGTGGATTCCGCGCCCGTACCCGCGATCATTAGTTTATCGGGCGCAGCCGTTTCGCGAGCCGTGGCCCACAGGCGCTCGATTTCGTCCCAGCTCAACAGAACCGATTCGCTGGTCGAGCCATTCATCACGTAGCCCGAGAGCCGCGTCGGGTTGTAAAGCTTGATGTTCGACTGCAAGCGGGACAAGTCGATTTCGCCGTCATTCGAAAATGGCGTTGTGATCGGCGGGAGAATTCCCTGAAGTTTCATAGGCACTGATTTTACCAGAAGGATTTCCTACTACAACGCATAGTATTCCGCGGTCCCGCTCTGTCAGAAAAATAGAATCGCTGGGAAGCAAAACTGAAATGAATGGCGGTATCTTAGCAGAAAATGGCCGCGAGTAAAGCGACAGTGGGCACGCTCAATTGCCGAAAGAAGCTTTGTGCGCGGAGGTAGTCGGGCGAGCGTGGTTGGGCAATTCGTCGCGCGCCGCGTCGTCGTGCGCGTTGGCGGGCGCTTCGCCGTGAGCCTCGCCCGCGGGTTCATCGCGATGCAAATCCTGCAAGGCGGCAACGCTGCCCGCGCCTTCGGACATGGCGCGAATTCCTCGCGCCGCCGCAATCGCCGCCGAAAGCGTGGTGATACACGGCATCATGTAACGCACCGCCGCGCGACGAATTGATTTTTCGTCGTAGAACGATTCGCGGCCGAGTGGCGTATTGATGATCAAATCCACTTTGTTGGTCTTGACCAAATCCACGATGTTTGGCCGGCCCTCATTCACTTTGTAGACAGGCTCGACTTCGAATCCGGCCGCAGCAATCGCCGCAGCCGTGCCGCGCGTTGCAATCAGCTTCAGTCCCGCCGCGACCAGATCGCGCGCCAGAGAGGCGACGTGGCGCTTGTCGTGATCGTTTACGCTGATAAACACGGTTCCCTTGCGCGGCAGTTTCTGTCCCGCCGCCATTTGGGCTTTCGCGAATGCCAGTCCGAAATTCGGCGAGATGCCCATCACTTCGCCGGTCGAGCGCATCTCGGGGCCGAGGATCGTGTCCACGCCGCGGAATTTGCTGAACGGAAACACCGGCGACTTCACGCAATAATAGTTGCGGCTGCGGAGTTCAGAGATGCCGTCGAAATCGGCGAGCGGCAACTTCATTTCGCGCAACTTGCGTCCGGTCATCAGACGCGCCGCTACCTTCGCAAGCGGTACTCCGGTGGCCTTGGAAACGTAGGGCACTGTGCGCGAGGCGCGCGGATTCACTTCGAGAACGTAAACCGTGTCGCGTTGGATCGCGTACTGCACGTTCATCAGGCCCACGACGTTGAGAGCTTTTGCAAGTCCCGCGGTATATTCGCGAATTCGCGCCAGGACTTCCGGCTTCAACGTCA
>DASRQP010000167.1:0-4756 GCA_035696585.1 Candidatus Acidiferrales bacterium
GGCGAACTGCGCGTGGTGAATCGTTCGCTTGCGCGCGCGGAGGAACTGGCGCGACGCGTGGGCGGCCAAGCGGGGGATTGGTCGAATTTCGAAAGTCTGCTTGATCATCCTGACATTATTGTTACCTCGGTGTCTGGGTCCGAGCACGTATTGACGCGGACGCTTCTGGAACGCGCGATGGCGGCGCGGTCCGGACGCTCGATTTTTGTGATTGATTTGGGCGTGCCGCGCAACGTCGATCCCGACGCGGAAGGGCTCTACAACGTCTATCTCTTCAACATTGACCACCTCGGTGAAATCGTCGAGCAGAATAAGAAAGCGCGGGAGGCGGAACTTCCGCGCGTCGAGACGATTGTCGACGAACACGTGACGAAATTTCTGGCTTGGCAATCGAGTCTCGAAGCGGCCGGATTACTGGACGCGTTTCGGGCGCGTCTGGAGGCGGAGCGGCGAGCGCTGCTGGCGGCGCACTTCGCGAATGTCGACGATATTTCCGAAAGCGAACGCGCGCGTTTTGAGCAGCTCACCGAGGAATTGATCGACAGGATCGTTCAGGTTCCGTCTCAGCGTTTGCGCCAGGCGCGCAAGCTCCGGCGTCCGCTGGAAGGGCTTGCCGCATTGCGGGATTTCTTCGGCCTTGACCCGAGTGACGAGGAGGACGAGTCTTGAAGCGTCTGCGCATCGGGAGCCGCGGCAGCAAACTGGCTCTCTGGCAGGCGGAGCATATTCGAGCGCGGCTGCTGAACGATTGCAGGATTGAATCCGAAATCGTAATCATCAAAACTTCGGGCGATAATTTTCAGTCTGCGCCCGTAGCGGAAATCGGCGGGAAGGGCATTTTCATCAAGGAAATCGAGGACGCTTTGCTCGACGGGCGCGTCGACATCGCCGTGCATAGCATGAAAGATGTTCCGACGGCCACTCCGAGCGGCCTATGTTTTCCGGCAGTCACGAAGAGGGAAGACCCGCGTGATTGTCTGGTTTCGCGGGGCGGTGAATCGCTTGGAAAATTGTCGCGCGGCGCGCGCGTGGGGACAAGCAGCTTGCGGCGTCAATCGCAGCTTCGATATTTTCGCAAGGATTTGCGGGTGGCGGAAATGCGCGGAAACGTGGACACGCGGCTGCGGAAACTCGACGCGGGAGAATTCGATGCGATCGTTGTGGCGAAGGCGGGACTCGACCGGCTGGGGTTAAGCGATAAAATCGCGGAAGTGATCGCTCCGGAGATCATGCTTTCCGCCGTGGGGCAAGGCGCGCTGGCGATTGAAACGCGCGAGAGTGATGAGTCGGTGCGCGAAACCCTGGCATCATTCGACGATGGCGAAACTCGCGCCGCGGTTACCGCCGAACGCGCACTGCTTGCCGAACTTGAGGGCGGGTGCCAGGTGCCGCTCGGCGCGTGGGGACGAATCGAGAACGGCGCGTTGCGATTGGATGCGCGGGTGCTGGCCGCTGATGGATCGGAATGCATCGCGCGGAACGCGACCGGTGCAATCGCCGACGCGGAAGGAATCGGGCGGAGCCTCGCGCGCGAGTTGCTGGACGGAGGCGCGGACCGGCTGCTGAGGCTGGCGGGAAGGAGCGTCGGTGGAATCTAACGGGACGTTCCCAGAAAATACATTGTCAGGAAAGCGGATCGTCATCACGCGCTCCCCGGGCCAGGGAGAGGACTTGCGAGCGGAGTTGTCGCGCAATGCCGGTGCGCATGTGATTGAACTGCCGTGCGTGGAGTTTCGCGAGCTGGAAGAAACGAGTGAACTCGATCGAGTGATTGGCCGGCTGGGCGAATTCGCATGGCTGCTTTTCACCAGTCAGAATGCCGCGAAATTTTTCGCGCGGCGGGCTCGGGCGCTGGGATTTGATTTCGCGCGACTGCCTGAACCGCGCCCGCGCGTTGCAGCGATTGGTCCCGCAACCGCCGAGGCTGCAGAGTCGGAGGGATTCCCGGTGGATTTTGTTCCGGACGCCGGAACGGGCCGAAGTTTTGCGGGGAATTTTACCGACTGCGTGCGCAGCGTCGCGGGAATGGAAGTGAAAAATCCAGCGGTGGGATTTGTTCATGGCGCTGCCGGATTGAAAGTACTTGTGCCGCGCAGCGATTTAGGCCTTCGCAATCGCGGTGCTACGGATTGGATGGAAGCGTTGCGCGCCGAGGGCGCAGAGGTCGTCGCAGTCCGCGCGTATCGCACGTGCATGCCGGAATCGCTTGCCGGGCCGCAGCTGGAACGTATCCGTCGCGAAGCAGTCGACTGTTTCATTTTTGCGAGTCCGTCGGCATTTGAGAATTTCGCAAAATCCGTGGGGCCGGACGACCTTCAGCGATTTGCTTCGGCTTCGGCGCTCGCGGCGATTGGTCCAACGACGGCATCGGCGATTCGCGCCGCTGGAGTTCATTGCGCGATCGAAGCGACAGAGCCCAATGCGAAATCGTTAATCGAAGCAATGGGCAAATATTTTGCAAGCTCGCGACGTCAATCTTCGGGCGAAGGAGCCAACCACGCATGAGTTTTCCGACGCACCGGCCGCGGCGTTTGCGGCGCAGCGAAGCGATTCGGAATCTCGTTCGCGAGACTCGCCCATCGATAGCAGGATTGGTTTACCCAATGTTCGTGTGCCCCGGGAAGGGCGTGCGCGTCGACGTGAGCTCGATGCCAGGCATTGCCCAACAATCGGTTGACAGAATTGTCGAGGAAGCGCGCGAGGTTGCGGATTTGGGCATTCCGGCGGTGATTCTTTTTGGGCTGCCGGAACATAAGGACGCGAAAGGCAGTGAAGGCTACATGGCTTCTGGCGTGGTGCAGCGCGGAGTCGAGGCAATTCGCAAAGCGAGGCCGGACCTACTTGTGGTTACCGACGTTTGCCTCTGCGAGTACACGGACCACGGGCATTGCGGCGTTATCAAGGATGAGCAAATTCTAAATGATCCGACGGTGGAGTTACTCGCGGAAATGGCGCTGTCGCATGCGAGAGCGGGTGCGCACATTGTCGCGCCTTCGGACATGATGGATGGGCGCGTCGCGGCGATTCGCAAAAAGCTCGATGCCGCGAAATTCGACGACGTTGCGATACTTTCCTATGCGGCGAAATACTGTTCCGGATTCTACGGGCCGTTTCGCGAAGCAGCGCAATCGGCGCCACAATTCGGCGACCGGCGTAGCTATCAAATGGACCCCGCGAACGCGCGCGAGGCGCTGAAAGAAGTGGCGCTCGATTTGGAAGAGGGCGCGGACATGATTATGGTGAAACCCGCGCTGCCGTATCTCGACGTTATTCATCGCGTGCGCGAAGCGTTCGATGTGCCGGTCGCAGCATATAACGTGAGTGGCGAGTACGCGATGGTGAAAGCCGCGGCGCAAAACGGCTGGATCGATGAAAAGCGCGTGGTGCTCGAAATTTTCACCGCGATTCAACGCGCGGGCGCTTCGATTGTGCTCACCTACCATGCGAAGGATCTGGCGCGCTGGCTGAAGGCCTGCTAACGCGTCGATGGCTCCCAAACCTCGAGTTCAGAAAAACCAATCAAGAACAAAAGACATATTGCGGCGCGCTGAAGAATCGCTCGTCGGCGGAGTAAATAGCCCCGTGCGCGCGTTTCAATCGGTTGGCGGCGCGCCGTTGATTGTGGAACGCGCTTCCGGCGCGCATTTGTGGGACGCGGACGGCCGCGAATACATCGATTTCATCGGCTCGTGGGGCGCGCTGATTCTTGGACATGCGCATCCGGCGATTGTAGCGGCGATTCAGGAGCAGGCTGCGCGCGGAACAAGTTACGGTATGACGACGGAGCTTGAAGTCGAGCTTGCCGAGCGCATCAAATCGGCGATTCCTTCCATCGAGAAAATTCGCTTCGTCAGCTCCGGCACGGAAGCGACGATGTCCGCCGTACGGCTGGCGCGCGGATTCACGAAGCGCGATTTCATTTTGAAATTCGAGGGCTGCTATCACGGCCACGCGGACAGTTTTCTTTCCCAGGCAGGCTCGGGACTGGCGACGCTGGGAATTGCGTCGAGTCCCGGCGTGCCAGAGGCGCTTGCGGCGCTTACGCTCAACGCGCCGTACAACGATCTCGAGGCCGTCGAGAAACTTTTTGCGACGCATTCGAATAAAATTGCCGCGGTAATTGTCGAGCCAGTGGCTGCGAATATGGGCGTTGTGCCGCCCGAGCCGGGATTTCTGGAAGGGCTGCGCGAAGTCACGCGGCGCGCGGGCACGCTGCTCATTTTCGACGAAGTGATCACGGGATTTCGGCTGTGCTACGGCGGCGCGCAATCGATTTACAAGATTGATCCGGATTTGACCACGCTCGGGAAAATTATTGGCGGCGGATTGCCCGTCGCCGCGTACGGCGGCCGCGCCGAAATAATGAATCACATTGCGCCGCTCGGTTCCGTTTATCAGGCTGGGACGCTTTCAGGAAATCCACTGGCGATGCGCGCGGGAATTGAAGTACTGAAGAAGCTTGAGAAACCCAAATTTTACTTGAGCCTCAATTCGAAAGCGGAACGGTTTACGGATCGCCTGCGAGCGGCCGTTCGCGACTTGGGGCCTGCTGTCCGGAGCCCGGACCGTGAAGCCCACGTGAACGCAGTGGGTTCGCTTGCGACGGTCTTCTTTGCGCGCGAGCCGGTCCGGAATTATGCTGACGCAAAGAAATCAGACACTCAGCGCTTCGCCGCATTTTTTCGCGCCATGCTCAAGCATGGCATTCTGCTCGCGCCATCGCAATTCGAGGCGCTGTTCATTTCCGCCGCGCACA
>DASRQP010000168.1:0-3681 GCA_035696585.1 Candidatus Acidiferrales bacterium
AGCCATCGATTGGCGCACGCCGTCGCGAAGGGAAAGTCCCATCGAACCGAGAATTGCTTTTTTCGCCATGGTGAGCACGGCGCCGGAATGCGCAGTGACTTGCTCGGACATTTCTTTCACTGTGGCTTCGAGTTTGGCTTCGGGCACCACGCGATTCACAAGGCCCAGGCTGAGCGCGCGTTCGGCGCTGATCACTTCGCCGGTAAGAACCAATTCAAGGGCGCGCTTCGGTCCGACAATGAACGGGAGAATGGCCGCGCCGAGCGGCGGAAATACGCCGAGCTTTATTTCAGGCTGCGCGAATTTCGCGCGCGGAGTCGCCACCACCAAATCGCCGAGCGCGGCAAGTTCGGCGCCACCGCCGAACGCGGGGCCATTCACGACTACGAGGAACGGTTTTGAGGTATCGAGCATGGCCGTGAATGCGCGCTGAAATGCATCGAGCACCTGAAACGCGCGACGCGGCGTGTATTCGCCGAGCTCGATGCCGCCGCAGAACGATTGCCCGGCGGAATCGAGGACAATCAATTTTACGTCGCCGCGTCCCTCGAGCGAATCGATGCCCACGGCGAGTTCCGAGAGCATGCGCTCGTTGAGCATATTGTGCTCGGGACGCTCGAGCGTGAGGCGCGCGACTTCGCCTTCGATGCGGAAGCGAATGTATTTGAATTCCTCAGGCTTGGGCGGCGCGGCTCCCACATTTCCGGCGACGGCAACGCGGGAAGTTTTGGGCGAAGATGTTTGCATGGAATCCTCCGAGTGCGGCGAATGCGCGAGAAATAATCGTACTCCGAAATTGCGGCGAAGTGCGGAAGGCTTTCGGCGGCGGTGCTGAACGCGCAAACCCCTGGCGCGATGTTTTGCAATAGGAAATCGCGCAGAAGGACGCCGCGAATTTGCGCGAAGCGAATTACACAGTTTCGATTTCAACGGCGACGCCCATGCCGCCCGAAACGCAGAGTGTCGCGAGGCCTTTGTTGCCCTTCGCGGAATTTTCCTCGCGGCGCATTTCGTGAAGCAGCGTGGTCATGATGCGCGCGCCGGTGCAGGCGATGGGATGGCCGAGGGCGATGGCGCCGCCATTGGGATTCAGGCGTTCGCGCGGAAAATGCAAATCGCGATCGCAGGCGAGAACTTGCGCAGCGAATGCTTCGTTCAATTCAATGGCAGCGTAGTCTTGGAGATTCGTTCCAGTGCGCGCCAAGAGTTTTCGCACCGCGGGCACGGGGCCGATGCCCATCACGCGAGGATCGACGGCTGCGACAGCGGCGTCAACGATTTGAGCAATGGGCTTGAGGTTGAGTTCGCGGACTTTTTTTTCGCTTGCCAGCACGACGCATGAAGCGCCGTCAGTGATTCCGCTGGCGTTGCCCGCGGTGATGGTTCCTGTTTTGCTGAAGACGGGCGGCAGCTTGGCCATTTGTTCAATAGTGATCTCGGGGCGCACGTGCTCATCTTTGTCGACGCGGACGACATTGCCTTTTTTGTCGGTGCGCTCGACGGGAATGATTTCGCGGCTGAAGCGGCATTCGCGTTGCGCGCGGGCGGCGCGATGATGACTTTCGAGCGCGAAGACGTCTTGCTCCTCACGAGAAATTTTATATTGCTGCGCGAGCAACTCGGCCGTTTCGCCCATGATCATTTGCGAAATGGGGCACAGAAATCCGTCGCGATACATGGCGTCGACGAGCGGCTGGTTGCCCATTTTCACGCCCCAACGCGCTTCGACGAGATAGGGCACGCGCGACATGGATTCGGCGCCGCCGGCGACCACGATTTCGGCGTTGCCGAGCAAAATTTCCTGCCATGCGAGCATGATGGAACGCAGGCCGGAAGCGCAGGCCATGTTCACGGTGAAAGCAGGAACGTCGTCGCCAAGCCCAGCACGCCAAGCAATCTGCCGCGCGGGATTGGGGCCGACGCCTGCGGGACGAGCGTTGCCGAAAATCAGTTCGTCGACGTGATATGGAAATTCGCGAGGCGCTGAGTTTCTAGATTTTTGGCTAACGGCGTTTTCGTTTGCTTGCTGGATGCTGTCTTCTATTTTCCCGCCGACTCCGGGTTGACGTTCGGGCGGCAATTCGCCGTGAAATGCGCGCTGGAGCGCGGCGCGGACGGCGATGACTCCCAAATCCGGGGCAGTAAAATCCGCAAGGCCTCCGCCGAATTTCCCAATGGGCGTGCGCACGGCGCTGATGATGTAGACGGGAGTGCTCTTCATCGTCTTTTACTCGCCTCTCATGTCGCTTCAAAGTGCTTTTGGTTCTGCTGCCATCCTGCGGAACCGCCAAAAACGAAAAGCAGATCCCTCGCCGCATGGCGGCTCGGGATGACAAACTTGCGGCGAGGCGCTTCCGCGACCGTGATGTCAACAGAACCAATGCTTTTCTATATTAGCGCATTCGGTTTGTGGGCGCCTCCTTCGCCGAATGGGCCGCAAATATGCCGCGCGTGAAACATGCTATTTGTGCCGATTAGAATTGGGCGCGGGTGTTTGTTTTGTGTGATTTGAGGGGATATTTAATCCCGAGTTGTACCGATTAGAATTCGGCGGCTGCGGCGTGGTTTTGGTTTGTTGCGGCGCGGGCAAAGGCGAAAGCAGATTCCTCGTCGCATGGCTCCTCGGAATGACAACTCTTTTCTCTGGGCGGGTGCGGGGAGGAGCGGCGAAGGCGGTGGTATGCGCCGGTGGCGCAGCGGGTTGCGGCGTGGTTTTGGTTTGTTGCGGCGCGGCTGGAGTGGTGGTTGTGGTTGAGTGCGCTGGTGCTGGCGAGTTGTTGTGCGTTGTGGTTTGTGGCGCGCGGGCAGCGACGGGCGCGGATGTGTTCGCCGGAGATGCGGGATTGGCGTTTTGTGTTTGCGATTGGTGATTCGCTGATGTCCCGTTGCTCGGAGAAGATGAAGATACGGGAGCAGCTTCGCGGGCCTGCGCGTCGCTGTAGGCCCACCAGCCGTCGGAGGGGTCGTAGTTGGATGGATAGTCAGATGGACGACTTTGGGGTTGAGGATAAACGTGAGCTGAGTTTTTATTCGCGAGCGAGTGGGCAGAATGATTTGCGGCTTCGCGCGCGGACGATGAGACGGAAGTGTAAATGACGCGGCGGGCGGGCTCGATCCATTCGCCGGAAGAGGTGAGCGAGGCGTAGGCCTTGATGGCGGCGACGATTCCGTGTGAGGAAATATCGCATTCATCGGCGCGCTCGATCATGTGTTCGAGGGCGTAACGCAGATTGCGGCGGCGTTTGGCGAAGAGGCCGGCGGCATGGGCGTGATCGTAGATGGTGGAGCGGTCAGGAAGCATGAAGCGTTTGTAGATGCGGGAAGCGCTGTGCCAGTGAACGAACATTTCCTCGATGGTTTCGCGGTCGGGATGTCGACAGATGACGCATTTGCGTTGGTGATGGGAAAGATGAGAAGCGTGAGATGCGTGTTTTGACGCGTGTTGCGATGCGCGGGCGCGTTTTGCAGGCGCTGGCTGCGCGATGGTTCTGGTTGCCATGGTGAATCTCCTTGGATTTAGTTTTTAGGGGAGCCTTAGCGCAAGGCCTGCGGACCACGTGCTTCGGTTGCCCTTAGGGAAAAGGATGAACGGAAGTTGGAGAGAAGGCAAAGGGTGGCGGCTGTGGAAAAGGAACGGCAAGCGAAATCCGAAAAGCAAAGCGGCGTCGAGACGCCGCACTC
>DASRQP010000169.1:0-6544 GCA_035696585.1 Candidatus Acidiferrales bacterium
TTCGTTCCGCCTTTTCCCGGCGTCACTCCCGCAACCACTTTCGTGCCGTACGCAATCATCTGCTCCGCGTGGAAGCCGCCCTCGCGCCCGGTCAGGCCTTGCACGACAACGCGCGTCTTCTGATCGACCAGCACGCTCATCTTTCATTCCCCCTGGAAAGACTGCTTCTTTTGTTTCTTGTGGATGACCACGCCGCAGGCTTCGGCTATGTCATTTGCGTCTGGCATGTCGAATTCGATTTGCACTTCTCCTGCCAAGGCCTCATCAATACCAATGATCACCTTGCGGACTTGCGGATTGGAATTCTCTTTATGGGGCATCTGGTGGCCGTACAACAAATTGTCAAAGGCATCCTCCGGAAAGAAAGCGGCGCCATAGTCCGTGCTCGCCCTCCAGCTATCGGACTGCAATTTGCCATCATCTAGTCGAAACTCAACCGGCACGACAACCGGAAACGAAGTCCCAGATAGGCCTTCTTGGATGGTCACTTGGGAATTGACTACCGTTCCAGCCACCAGGTAGCCATCCAGAAACGAGCCGTTCACAAAGACGTGATAGCCCACGGAATGCTGTTTGGGCAGACATTGAACGACTAGCGCTGGGAATTGTCCGGGCTGCACCGTCTTTGGAGGAACTAGATATTTGCCGCGCAAAACAAACTGTTGATAGGTCGACTGACGAAGTTCGTCGTGAATTGTTGAACTCTGCCACGCATTTTGGGCGTGAGCGGCGGCAGCTAACGTAGCGAAAGCCAACATTGCAACGAAGCTTTTCATTTGCTCCCCTTCACAATAATCGAATACCTCTCTTAGCTTTCCGAGGCCGCAGTTGGTTGCTCATCGCGCCCCTCCTGCCAACTGCACCACTTTTCCCGCGCCGTCCTTCATTCCTGCCGCCACGGTAAAATTCAACCCAGAAGTTTTCAAGATTTCCTTGCCCTTCTCCACGTTTGTGCCTTCCATTCGTACCACCACCGGCACTTTGATCTTCAGGTCGTGTGCTGCGTTCACTACGCCCGTCGCCAGCACGTCGCAACGCAAAATGCCGCCAAAAATATTGATGAACACGGCGCGAACGTTTGGGTCGCCCAGCAGAATCTTGAACGCATTCTTCACTTGTTCCGCCGACGCGCCGCCGCCCACGTCGAGAAAATTCGCGGGGCTTCCTCCGGAAAGCTTGATGATGTCCATCGTGGCCATCGCGAGCCCCGCGCCATTCACCATGCACGCTACGTTGCCATCGAGCTTGATGTAGTTCAGCTTGAATTTCGAGGCTTCCACTTCGAGCGGCGTCTCTTCGTCCAGGTCCCGCATGTCACGAATTTCCGGATGCCGCCCAAGCGCATTGTCGTCAAAAACCATTTTCGCATCCAGCGCCACCAGTCGGCCATCTCCAGTCACCACGCACGGATTGATTTCCAGAAGCGACGCGTCCGTCTCGACAAACGCGCGGTAGAGCGATTGAAAAAATGGCACGGCAACATTCACGATTTCTGGTGCGAGACCCAACCCAAACGCAAGCTTGCGAATTTGATACGCCTGCAAGCCTGTCGCGGGGTGAATCGTCTCGCGTAAAATCGCTTCGGGATGCTCCTTCGCCACTTCCTCGATTTCCATACCCCCGGCGGCGCTGGCCATGAACACAGGCGCTTCCGCCACGCGGTCCACCAAAATACTCAAGTAAAGCTCGCGCTTGATGTCAAGGCCTTCTTCAATCAGCAGGCGATGAACGATTCGCCCTTCCGCTCCAGTCTGTGGAGTCACCAGCTTCATCCCCAGAATTTGTCCGGCGAGTTCAGACGCTTGCTCCACTGAACGCGCCAGTTTTACGCCGCCGGCCTTTCCGCGTCCGCCCGCGTGGATTTGCGCTTTCACAACAACCACCGAAGTTCCCAACTTTTGCGCCACTGTCTTCGCATCTTCTTTTTTGAATACGACTTCGCCGCGCGGCGTCGGCACGCCGAATTTCGCGAGAATGGCCTTGGCCTGATATTCGTGTATCTTCATTGTCCTTCCAGTAGTGCTAAAATTATCACACGCTCAAAGCCAGCAAGTTTACTGCGGAATGCAAAGAGCGGGCAAGGAGATGCCGCACTTTCCTTTTCATGTCACAAGATCGAAAATGTACCGCAGGCCTTCACGCAAAAGGGAACGCACAGGGCTTCTGACCAATGATTATCGAGGCGCTTGAAAAAATCATCGCGGGCGAAGATCTCTCGCGCGTCGAAGCCGAAGCCGCGATGGAGCAGATCCTTTCTGGCAACGCTTCTGACGCCCTAATCGCGGGCCTGCTCACCACGCTGCGGATGAAAGGCGAAACAGTCGACGAGCTCGTCGGCTTTGCCACGGCGATGCGCCGTCACGCCACGCCAATTTTCCCTCCGGGCCGCGTGCGCACTGACGAAATGCTCGTCGACACATGCGGGACGGGCGGCGACGGCTCCTGCACGTTTAACGTTTCCACCGCCGCCGCGTTCGTGGTTGCCGGTGCGGGAGCGCGCGTCGCTAAACACGGCAACCGTTCGGTTAGCTCACGCTGCGGCTCGGCGGACGTCCTCGAACAGCTCGGAATCTCGCTCGATCAAACCCCCGAACGCATTGGCCGCGCCATCGATGAAGTTGGCATCGGTTTTCTGTTCGCGCCGGCCATGCACACCGCGATGAAACACGTCATGCCTGCGCGTCGGGAACTGAAAATGCGCACCGTGTTCAATCTTCTGGGGCCGCTCACCAACCCCGCTGGGGCTTCCGCGCAGGTCGTTGGCGTATCGAATGCGAATTTCACCGAACTTCTCGCCCGCGCTCTCGATGAACTCGGAGTGCGACGAGCTTTCGTCGTTCACGGCGCCGATGGAATGGACGAGATTTCGCTGAGCGGAGAGACTTACGTCACGGAACTGAACAATCGCGTGATTCGCAGCTACACAGTCGTGCCGGAGGATTTCGGCTTGCGCCGCGCGCCGTCCCAATCGATTCGCGGCGGCGACGCCAGACATAACGCCGAAATCATTCATAAAATCTTCGGCCGCGGAATGCTTTACCGCGAGCACGGCCCGCACCGCGACATCGTGTTGGCGAATGCTGCGGCCGCTCTCGTTGCCGCTGGCCGCGCGTCCGATTTTCTTGATGGCGTGCGTCTCGCCACGGAATCGATCGACTCTGGCGCTGCCCGCACGAAGCTCGACACTCTGGCCCGTTTTTCACACGGCCAGGACGCCACTGCCGCCGGATAAGACGACGCCTCTTGCTTATCCTTGTTCGCGCAGACTGCGCACCGCATAGGCAAAACTTGCCATCGCAAAAATCGCAAATCCGATTGCTTCAATCAGGATTTGCCGTGGCGCACCCAACCCAATTGACCCATAGCGTAACAAGTCGACCTGCCACGTGATCGGATTTGCGAGAGCCGTGATGCGAAACCATCGCGGCAACGGCGCAAGCGGATAGAACATCGAACTGGCGAACAAAAACACGAAATAGAAAACCGACGTCACGCTGTTGAAAATATCGTTGCGCCGGATGTTCAATGCGAAAATCGTGTAAAAGAAGAACCAAGCCGCCGTCCCTCCAATCACGGCCACCACAAGCAACGGCAACAAATGCCACTGCAAGTGAATTTTCAGCAACAGGCACGCGACGGCAATCGTGACCATGGCTTGCACGATTCCGATGCATACATTAAACAGTACTTTCCCCAGCAGGTATTGCGAGCGCCGCATGGGATACGTCAGCATCTCGTAGAAAATCCCATTGTCGCGGTCAAGAAAAAAAGACCACGAACTGTTCGCCGCGATCCCAAAGCTCGCCATGCCCAGCACACCTGCGAGAAAAAATGAATCGTAATTGATGTTCGCCCCAAGCGCCGGCGCCCCCAGCGCTGCATTCACGCCTACGCCAAAAACGAGCAAATAGAACATTGGGTAGCACAAATCCCAGAACAAAAACGCCGTATTCGTCGCGCGTATTTTGCTTTCCCGGTACAAAATCGCCCTCAGCGGCCCCATGCCTCACCCCTCCTTCGTCAACTCGACGAAAATGTCCTCTAAGCTCGCGCCGCTTACCTCAACGCGCAGCACGCGGCCTTTCTTTGACAGCGCGCTCACAATGTCGAGCACTTGCGCCTCCTCTACCTTGAGCGCAATCTCGACTGTGTTGTCATCTATATGCGATCGCAACGGCCCAAGCCGCGCCACATCTTCCGCAATGGTTTCCGGCAGACGGTCGAACGTCAGCACAATTTCGTACACGCCCGCCGAAAGCAGCTTCAGCGCGTTCAAATCGCCACGCGCCACTTGCCTGCCGCGATTCATGATCAAAATGTCGTCGCAAAGCTCTTCCGCTTCGTTCAAGATTTGCGTCGTCAACACAATCGTTCGTCCTTTGGCCGATTCCTCGCGCAAATACCCCATCACCGCGCGCTTCAAAATCGGGTCCATGCCCGTGGAGAATTCATCGAGAAAAATCACCGGAGTCTCGACCATGAAAACTTTCGACACTTGAACGCGTCGCCGTGAACCACCGCTCAAATCCTGTACTTTCTGATCCGCGTACGAGGAGATTTGGAATTTCTCCATCACGATGTCCGCGCGCCGCCGCGCTTCTGCTGCGTGCAACCCGTGGAAACGAGCGAAGGTCAGCAGATTGTCGCGCACGCTCAAGAATAATTCCCCTGCCGTTTCCTGCAGCACCATCGAAATCTGCCGCCGCACTTCGAGTGGACGCGCAACCACGTCGAAACCTTCAATGCGCGCCGCGCCGCTCGACGGGCGCAGCAGCGTCGCCAGCACTTTTAGCAGAGTTGTCTTCCCCGCGCCGTTCGGCCCGAGCAATCCGAAAATTTCGCCTCGCGGCACGGAAAAGCTGATTCCATCGACCGCGCGCACCGGCGACTGCCCATGTCTCTCATAGACTTTTGTTAAATTGTCGACTTCCAGAGCAAAGTTGCTCATTAAAGTTCTCCGTAGCTATGCTGCGCACGCAGCAAAAGAAGTCAGAATGATTGAGTGGAAAAACTGGAAACAGAGCGCCGGCGCGCGAAAGCGTTTCGCTTCCGGCCGGGGCTTACAGGAGAGGCTTAATGATTCTCATGGGCGACCTGCCCTTTCGTATTGCGTTTAAAGACTCTACGCAGCGCCCGTGCAAATGTCAATTATTTTTGCTGTGCGACGATGCCAGGGTTCTTTTCCGGAGACGCCAACGTAAAATCATCTGCCGGGCAGTCAAAACGCTATAATCTCGCCGCTCAATGATTCAAGCATTGCAGCGTAGATCGAATTCCAGGAGGTCCGAATGAAGCGCGTTGCCATTCTAATTCTTTCAGTCATGTTCTTTGCCACGGCGGCAACGCCTCAAGACAATTCCGCCACCTCACGCGTCGTCTCCGCCGTTCGCACCTATCGCGTGGCCCACGAATCACAAATCATCAGCGAATTCGTCAGCCTCCTCTCGATTCCCAATGTCGCGTCGGACGCGGCGAATATTCAGAAGAACGCGGACCATATCGAGGCGATGCTGAAGTCGCGCGGCTTCGCGGTGCAGCAGTTGCCGACGGCCGAGGGGCGCGGACCGGTGGCGTTTGGCGAGCTCGACGCGCCGGGCGCGAAGCACACGATTCTTTTTTACGCGCACTACGACGGGCAGCCGGTCGACCCGTCGAAGTGGATCGGCACGAAACCGTTTGTGCCAGCGCTGCGCACAGCGTCGATTGACGCGGGCGGAAAGCTGATTCCCTTCCCGGATGGGCCGGACAGCTATAAGGATGATTGGCGGATTTACGCGCGGGCGAGCGGCGACGACAAAGCGCCCATCATTGGGATTCTGGCGGCGATCGATGCGCTGAAGGCGAACAACATTCCGATGGCGGTGAACCTGAAAGTGATTTTCGAAGGCGAGGAAGAGGATAGCTCGCCGCACCTGGAAGTGACGATCGACGCGCACAAAAATCTCTTCAAAGGCGATTTGCTGATCACCGCGGATGGGCCGATTGATCAGGGCGGGCGGCCGCTGATTTTTTTCGGCAATCGCGGCGTGATCTCCGTGCGCATCACCGTTTTCGGCCCGCTGCATCCGTTGCACAGCGGACACTACGGCAACTGGGCGCCCAATCCCGCGATGCGTCTCGCGCAGCTTCTCGCAACAATGAAAGACGCGAACGGCCGCGTGCTCATCGCCGGCTTCTACGACAACGTTGTTCCGCTCGGCCCAGCCGAACAGAAGGCCATCGCCGAAGCCCCCGACAACGATGCGCATCTCCTGCACACGTTTGGCATCGCCGCACCCGACGGCGGCGGCAAAAAGCTTCTCGAATTGTTGAACGAGCCTTCGCTCAATATTGACGGCCTCGAAAGCGGCTGGACCGGCGCGCAATCGAAAACGATTATTCCGGACACAGCGACCGCGTCGCTCGACATGCGCCTCGTGAAAAACGCCGGGCCAGACCAGGAATTCAACCGCCTCGTCGCGCACATCCGCAAACAAGGCTTCTACGTAATTGACCGCGAACCCACCATGGATGAACGCGCCAAATATCCGCGCATCGCCGAAGT
>DASRQP010000170.1:0-5637 GCA_035696585.1 Candidatus Acidiferrales bacterium
TGTTCACTAGTTTGCTGTTCGGTCTTGTTCCAGTTTTCAAATACGCCCGAGCCCAAGCGGCCACGGGCCTCCGCGAAGGCGGACGCACACTGAGTCAGGGCCGCGAGCGGCATCGCGCCCGAAACATTCTGGTCACTGTGCAGGTGGCGCTTGCTTTCGTTCTGTTGATCTGTTCCGGCCTCATGATCCGCACCTTCCGTGCGTTGTCTCAAGTCAACCCTGGATTTGTTCGCCCCGCCCAAGTCCAGACGTTCCGTCTTGATATTCCGGATTCCCAAGCCTCTTCCCCCGAGATGGTGCTCCGCATGGATCAGCAGATTTCCGAAAAACTCGCCGCGATTCCCGGCGTCTCCTCCGTGGGTTTTTCGAGTAGTCTCCCCATGGACGGGAACGGTTGGCACGATCCTGTCTTCGCGCAAGACCGGGCGTACGCACAGGGGGAGCTCCCCGCGCTCCGCACCTTTGAATTCATATCGCCCGAGTATTTGCAAACTATGGGCATCCCGTTGGTTGCCGGCCGCAATCTCACTTGGACCGATACCTACAACAAAATTCCCGTTGCTCTTATTTCCGAAAATTTTGCGCGCCAGTATTGGCATGATCCTGCCAACGCACTCGGTAAACGAATTCGGGTCGCCTCGATTGACGACTGGCGCGAGATCATCGGCGTTGTGGGCGACGTTCGCAACGACGGCATTAACCAGCCAGCGCCTACATCCGTGTATTGGCCTATCCTGACCGCGAAGTTCGAAAGCGATCCCGTCCAGGTACGCCGCAGTGTGGGGTTCGCTATGCGCACTCCTCGCGCCGGTTCCCAAACCTTCATGAACGAGGTTCGTCAAGCCGTATGGTCGGTCAATGCCAATCTTCCCGTCGCGAGCGTCCACACACTCGATTATTACTACCAGCTTTCGATGGCGAGGACTTCTCTCACTCTAGTGATGCTTGGCATTGCCGGCGCCATGGCGTTGCTCTTGGGGAGCGTCGGACTCTACGGTGTCATTGCATATTCCGTATCGCAGCGTACCCGCGAGATCGGCATTCGCATGGCTTTGGGCGCGACTCTTCAGAACGTGCGGAAGATGGTCGTCATGCAAGGCATGCGCCTCGCGTCCATCGGAGTGATCGTCGGTATTGCCGCTGCGCTGGCGCTCACGCGGCTAATGGCTGGTCTAGTCTACGGCGTGAAGACGTGGGACCCTGTTGTCTTCATTTCCGTCGCGGTGCTCCTAAGTGCGGTTTCGTGGTTCGCCGCCTACATGCCCGCGCGCCGCGCTTCGCGTGTTGACCCAATGGTTTCCTTGCGTTACGAATAGCGACGCCTCTTTAGTCTTACGGTGTCAGATCAGATAAAGAGAGGCGGCGTTTCTTCCAAAGGGTCTTCGAGGTTGAAGTAGGTCTTGCCGCTTAGCAGCGCGTCGATGGCTGGAATCAGGTTCGAGTACATCGACATCTTTGCCACAAAGCCGCGCACCCCGGACATGATGAGTTTATCGATGATGTTCTTGGGATCGTATAGGCTGATGCTCAACACCACCGTCCTGTGACAGGCACAGGAAATCTGGCGCGCTGCCTCGAACCCATCCATTCGGGGCATCGAAATGTCCAGGATGGCTATGTCGGGCGAAAGAGCCTTGGCCTTCGCCACCGCTTCCACGCCATCTTCCACTTCCGCGCAGATCCGCCAATCCTTCCGTGCGGAGAGCAGCCTTCGCAGCACCCCGCGGATGCATTCCCGATCGTCGGCTACAAGAATGGACTTTTGCGCGATCACTTCGTCCCCTCAACTTCTTATGCATCGCGACTTCGGCAGGCTGGGGCTACCAGAGGGCGTACAGAAGATAACACTTTCGTTCAGCACTGTACAATACTGCACACTGAGTGTCGGATCCCAGTTTTCGCGATCCCTACGCACCAAACTTCTCTTCGACGCTTACATTGCCACCAAACACGATTCGGGCGCTGCCCAATTTCGTACAGTGATCTGGTGAAAATCCCGCAGAAAAGCTTTGCTTGTTTTTCGCTTTTAATTCGCCTATACTTTCGCCAGTTGTACGCCTGAGGAGGAAAGCCATGGCCCTGACGAAGCGACAGAAGGAAGTGCTCGACTATCTGGTCAGCTTTCTCAACAAGCACGGTTACTCGCCCAGCTTCGAGGAAATCGCGCGCGCCCTCAAACTCACTTCTCTCGCCACCGTGCACAAGCATTTATCAACGCTCGAGAAAAAGGGTTTCGTCCGCCGCGGCTACAATCAAAGCCGCTCCATCGAAATCACGCAGCTCCCGAAACCCGTTCGCGATCAAGTCATCGAACGCCACGCCGTCGGCCTGCCTCTCGTTGGGCGTATCGCCGCGGGCCGGCCGCTCGAAGCCGTCGAGGATCGCGAAACCATTTCGCTCGCCGATTTCAGCCGCGGACAGAACACATTCGTCCTGCAAGTGAAGGGCGACTCGATGCACGAGGATCACATTCTCGATGGCGATTACGTCGTCGTCGAGCAATCGCAAGTCGCCAACGCGGGCGAAATCGTCGTCGCTCTTGTCGGCAACGACGAAGCCACGCTCAAGCGCTTCTACCGCGAGCCCGCCGGCAAAATTCGCCTCCAGCCCGCCAATTCGCAAATGGCTCCCATCATCCTTCCCGCCGCCGACGTAAAAATCCAGGGCCGCGTCATCGGCGTCCTCCGCAAGTACTAACCGTAGCCATAGCGTCACCGCGCGAACGATTGTGGATTGGACCGCTTCCTGAAGGCCTGAACAAGGAATCCAAATGGATCGTTGGTTGGAGGGTAAAGCACCCGGGACGAGGGGGGAACTCGCCCCGGGCTTCCCTTGTGGGTTGGCTGCTTGGGGGAACCTTTTAGTACGGACGCGCAGGGCCTGCGAATCTGTGGCGCAAGCGGCCCAGCATCCGATTGATCGGGTGATTCCGATGCAAGAAATTCAGCAGCGGAGCGCGCCGCACTCCAATCCGTTCCAGGGCACGCCGGATGCGGAAATCACGCCCCGCGGAAACCATCCCTTTTTCGAGTGTTTCAATCGCGTCGGGAGTTCTGCCGGCTTGGTTGTACACTTCCGCCAAATTCAGGTAGAGCTGCGCGTGGTTGCATTTCAGGTTGAGCGCTTCGCGGCAGAGCGTTTCCGCATCGCCGAACCGGCGGTCGGCCATCGCGGCCAGCAGCCCGGTATAGGACAGATAAAAAGGATTTTTGGGAGCCGCGCCTAGCGCGCGTCGCGCATGACTCAGGGCGTCTTCCGGGTGTCCATCACGCATGCGCTTCAGGCATTCCTTGAATTCGACCATCCCCGCATCCACTGACGATGGTGTTCCCACCATCACCTCCACATGCGACATTGCCATCGGGCCTTCCTTTCTCGCGATGCCTTGCGAGTCCTGCGCTTGCCTCATTCGCTCGAAACATTTTGCTGAAACTTTGACTGCAACAGTGCCGTGAGCGTAGCGCCGCTCCGCGTTTATGGCTACCGTACAACAGGACAGTTTTAGGACATCGGCGCGAGTTAGCCCGATGGGACAGGCAAAAAAGTGTCAAGCATGCTGGGAGGCAGAGTTTCCACAGATTTTGCGGGGTTTATGCCTGGGAACCGCCCAGTGGTTCTAGCTCAAATCCTGATGGGCAGAGCCGACGCTTGGTTTCCGCTATTGTAAGTGCGTATCGAACCACGCCACGGCGCGCTCTACGACGTCGCGGCTGTGCGCTGGATTCGCAAAACCGTGGCCTTCATGAGGATAGATGACGAATTGCGTCGGTACACCGAGCGTGACGAGCGCATGCCAGAATTCGTACGACTGCGGCGGCGGGCATTCGCCGTCGCTGTCGCCGACGACGATGAGCGAAGGCGTCTGGACATTCTTGATGAAAGTGATGGGCGCGCTTTTGGCGTAGACGGCGGGATCGTTGTAGACGGTGTCGCCGAAATAGAACGTCATCCATTTGTCGATTTGGTTTTCGCCGTAATAGCTCAGCCAGTCGGAGAGCCCTGCACCGATGACCGCGGCACTGAAGCGATGAGTTTGCGTGACAGCCCACATGGACATGTAGCCGCCGTAGCTCCAGCCGGTGATGCCGAGACGGTGGGGGTCAATGGGGAGCGAGGCGAGCGCGGCGTCAACGCCGGCCATAATGTCGCGAAAATCGCCGCCGCCGAAATCCTTCACGTTGGCGCGCGTGAACGCTTCGCCGCTGCCATAACTGCCGCGCGGATTCGGCAACAGCAGGAAATATCCGGCCGCAGGCAGGGCTGCTGCGTAGGATCGGCGACTGGGCCAGCTTGGCATGGTTGCCGACGCGGGACCGCCGTGAACTTCGACGACCAGCGGGTATTTCTTGGAAGGATCGTAATCTAGCGGATAGACGAGCCAGCCCTGGATTTTTTGGTCTGCGCCCATGTCGGATTGCCAGTGGAGGGTTTCGGCTTTTCCCCAGGCAGGATGCAGCGCGCTATTCACATGCGTGATTTGCTTCCAGTTGCCGATGGGCCCGGCCCAGACTTCCGGCGGCTGGCTGAAAGACTGGCACACGGTGGCGGCAATCTTTCCGTCGCGCGAAAGCGAAATGCCGACGCCGAATCCGTTTGAGCCCAGGCGCTCGGCGCCAGTGTACAGCGAAGAAACTTCGCCGGAATCGAGATTCACGGAAGCGACGCCGCTTTGGCCGTCGATGATTTCAGCGAAGACGATGGCGCGCGAATCGGCGGACCACTCGAGCGAACTGGGCGAGGCCTTGATGTCCGGCGTGACGTCGCGCGCGCCGCCCCCGCTCGATGAATCGGCTGGCAGCGTGTAGATGTCGCCGCCGACCGAGCCTTCGTCGCTCATCAGACCGGCAATAAACGCGATCGTTTTGCCGTCGGGTGACCATTTCGGCGTGCCGATTTGCATGTCGGATTTGTAAATCGATTGCGGTGCAGCGTCGTGAAGTGCGTCGAAGATGTAGATTTGCGCCACGTACCAGTTGTCGTCGCCATTGCCATGCGCGGCGGTGGCGACGATTTTCGTGGAGTCCGGCGACCAGTCGTATTCGTATGCGTACATATCCGCTGGCGTGATTTGTCGAACCCGGCCAGTCGCCAAATCCGCAATCGCGATGCGCTGTTCGTAAATCTTTGCGCCGACGACTCCTTCGTCGCGCTCTTCCGCAGCCAGCGGACCTGCAGCCCGCGGCGCATTCTCGATGAACAGAAACGCGATGGACTTGCCGTCAGGCGACCACATCGGATTCGACAGATCGCCTTTCACATGCATGAGCTGCCGTGCCGCTCCGCCGGGCGCCGCGACGTAAAGCTGCAATTGACCCGAATGCGCTGCATCCGAAAGAAACGCAATTTGCTTGCTGTCCGGCGACCACACTGCATTGCTCTCCGCCGCTGCCGCACCTCCCGTGACAGCTGTGACCCGCTGCGGCGCACCACCGGATTTCCAATCCGCTACGTAGATTGCCGAATTAGCCGACGGCGCGCCATTTTTGCCGCTCAGCGATTCCACCCACGCCACTCGCCGCCCGTCTGGCGAAATCACCGCTTCGGATATCGAGCGAACATCGAACATGCTGCGAATAGCCCGCTGAACAGCAGGAGAAGGCTTGGGCGGGGCCTGCGCATCCTGCGCGGCGTGCGCGG
>DASRQP010000171.1:0-5799 GCA_035696585.1 Candidatus Acidiferrales bacterium
GGCCTTTGGCCCATTCGGTGTCCTCGCGCGTGTCGACGAGAATCATTTTTTCGCCGGCGTCGAGGCGTTTTTTGATGTCGCGAAAATCGGCTTCCTTGACGCGCGTCTTTGCGTCGTTGACGATGGCGAGAAATGCGGGCGAGTGATGGTGCGCCATTTGTGAATTCCCTCCGAATGATTTGTTTCCTAACCGCTACCGTGACCGCTGAGATCTTGATTCCCACGAGTGAGTCTCCAGACGACGACGCGCGGGGCGCGTCGCGGGCCGACCGTAGTCGCTTCCCCCGGGCGGTAACGCATTGCGCAGGGCGGGCCTGAAGGCCGCCCCTACGCAGAATTGCGACAAACTTGCCTGAGGTCTTGCATCGACATTTTACGCTTCTCCACTTTGGGCGTCGCGGGCCGACCTTAGTCGGCCCCTACAGAAATTATGGCACAGGAGATGGATCCATATCGCGCCAATTGGGGCCGACTTTGATGTCGACAAGCAGCGGGACGTTGAGTGGATGGACTTGCTCCATGGCGTGCTTGACGAGGGGCTTGAGGCGCTCGAGTTCTTCGGTGGGGCCCTCGAAAAGAAGCTCGTCGTGGACTTGCAAAATCATGCGTGTGCGGAATTTTTCCGCGACGAGGCGACGGTCGATTTCGATCATGGCGAGCTTAATCAGATCAGCGGCGGTGCCTTGGAGAGGCGTGTTCATCGCCGTGCGTTCGGCGAAATTGCGCAGACTGGGCTGCGGCGAGTTGATTTCCGGAATGGGACGGACACGGCCGAACATGGTGCGCGTGACGCCGGTTTTGCGCGTTTCGGCAACTTGGCGTTCGAGATATTTTTTAACGCCGCGGTAGCGGTCGAAATAGGCGGCAATGAATTTGGCGGCTTCTTTTTGGTCAATCTGCAAATTCTGCGCCAGGCCGAAAGCTGAAAGTCCGTAGATGATGCCGAAGTTTATGACCTTGGCGGCGCGGCGATGCTCGGGAGTTTGGGCAAAGGGTGCGACATCGAAAACTTCCTGAGCGGTGCGAGAGTGAATGTCCTCGGCGCGGCGAAAGGCTTCGACGAGGACAGGGTCCTCGGAAAAATGCGCGAGGATGCGCAGCTCGATTTGGGAGTAATCGGCGGAGAGGAGAATGTTGCCGCGTTCCGCGACGAAGGCGGCGCGAATTTCGCGTCCGAGCTTGGTGCGAATGGGAATGTTCTGAAGATTGGGATTCGAGGAACTGAGGCGGCCGGTGGCCGTGCCGGTTTGGTCGATCTGCGTGTGCAGGCGGCCCGTGTGCGGCGAGATGAGTTGGTGAAGCGTGTCCGCATAGGTGGAATTGAGTTTCGCCACTTCGCGATAATCCATCACCAGTTTTGGCAATTCGTGAAGCGCGGCCAGTTCGGTGAGAACTTCAGCGGCTGTGGAGCGCGCTTTGCCACGCGTGCGGCGCGGAAGCGTGAGATTCAGCTTGTCGTAGAGGACTTCGGCGAGTTGTTGCGGCGAATTGATATTGAACTCGAAGCCAGCGAGATCGTAGATGCGCTTTTCGAAGCCGCGAATTTCCTCTTCGAGAGCGACTGAGAGTTTTTTGAGGGCCTTTGGGTCGACGCAGACGCCGGCGCGTTCCATGCGGGAGAGAACGGCGGCGAGGGGCAGGTCTATTTTGTTGTAGAGGCCGAGGAGATTTTCCTTTTCGACTTCGCCGTGCAGAATCGGCGCGAGGCGGAAGAGAAAATCAGCGTGTTCGCCGGGCGCGCCGGAGAGCGTGATGTTCAGATGGCGCAGAACCGCTTCCTCTAAGGAATGATTCGCGGTGGTGGGGCGAAGAAGATAGGAGTAGAGCATCGTTGCGTGACGAATGCCGGCGACACAGCGCTGTTTCGCGTCGGCGTCGCAGAGAGCGAGAAGCTCGAAAAGCTTTGGATCGTGAACAATTTTCGGGCGGGCCGCGTCGGAGAGCCAGTCGGCGAGTGCGCGAAGTGCGGCATCTTTTTCGCTGCTTTTCGAGTCTGGCGCTGCATCGATTGTCAATATGCGAGCGAAGCCAGGGCGATTCGAGACTTCGATGGCGCGGACGCGCGTGCCGTAGCCCTGGTTGTCGGTGTCGTCGCTGTCGAGCGCGAGCCAGATGGCGACTTCGTCCGTGGGCGGCAGCGAATTGAGAAATTCGCGAAGCTCGCGCGCGGAAGCGAAATTCGCGTAGTCGGTTTTCTCGGTGCTCTTGGGTGCGGGGAGAGTTTTCAAAAGCGAGGTGAAGGCAAGCTCGGAATAAAGCTCGCGGAGGGCGACGAGATCGGGATCCTGCAAGCGCAGCGCGTCGAGATCGAGTTCAACGGGCGCGGCGGCGTGGATGGTGGCGAGTTCCTTGCTGAGGGCGACGAATTTGGCATTGTTTTGCAGGGCTTCGCGGTAACTCGCGCGCGTGACTTCAGCGGCGCGGCGAATCGCTTCTTCGGCGCTGCCGAATTGCTGGATGAGCATGCGCGCGCCCACGTCACCGATACCGGGTTTGCGGCGTTCGCCAGGGCCGGGCTTTTCGTTGGGATCGCGCGCGCCGGGAATGTTGTCGATGGTGTCGCCCATGAGGGCCATCACGTCGGCCACTTTTGAAGGCGGCACGCCCATCAGTTCCTCGACTTTTTTCTCGTCGATAATCAGATCGCCCTTCGAGGGATTGAGCATCTTCACGCGGCCGTCGACGAGCTGCATGAAGTCTTTGTCCGCTGTGACGATGAAAATATCGAGGCCCTTTTCGACGCCCTGGCGCGCGAGTGAAGCAATCACGTCATCAGCTTCGTAGCCTGCGAGTTCGAGGATGGGAAGGCGCATCGCTTCGCAATAGCGGCGGACGAAGGGGACCTGAATGAAAAGATCGTCGGGCATCGGAGCGCGCTGCGCTTTGTATTCGGCGAAGAGCTTGTCGCGAAACGTGGGCTGGGGCGTATCGTAAACCACGCCGAGGTAATCGGGCTTCTGGCCTTCGATGAGGCGGCGGATCATGGTGGCGAAAATGTAGGGGACTTTAGTGGGAATGCCTTTGTGCTCGAAGCGTTCGCCCATGGGCGCGAAGTAGGCGCGGAAGATGTAGCCCATGGCGTCGACGAGGAAAAGCGTTTTGCGCGATTTGGCGGTCATGCGTCAGCCCGAATGTTGAACGGGAAGCGAGAAACAAGGTAACACGCTGCACGGAGTTTTCCGATGAAGCGAAATAACAATTATAGCAAAGAGACGCGGTTCGCTGAGAGCGCGGCATGGGCAACGCGAACGATACGGATTACACTGAGCGAATGCCGAAGGCGAGCGCGGGGTTGGTGATGTATCGCATGCGCGGCGGAAAGATTGAAGTGTTGCTGGTGCATCCGGGCGGCCCATTCTGGGCGAAGAAGGATGCTGGCGCGTGGTTTATTCCCAAAGGAGAAACGAAACCGGATGAGGATTTGTTTTCGGCGGCGAAACGGGAATTCACGGAGGAGACGGGGCTGAAAGCGGAGGGGAAATTTCTGGAGCTGGGCAGCGTGAAGCAGAAAAGCGGGAAAGTAGTGACGGCGTGGGCGTTTGAAGGCGATTGCCAGCCCGCGTCAATCAAGAGCAACACGTTCAGCATGGAATGGCCGCCGCGATCGGGGAAGCAGCAGGAGTTTCCGGAAGTGGACCGCGCAGCGTTTTATTCGATTGAGGCGGCGCGAGAGAAAATGCATCCGGCGGAATTTGAGTTCCTTGCACGCCTAAAGGAACTGTTGGTGTAACTTAGCGGGGCGGTGGTGCGTAGACATATATGCAGCCCGAGATGGAACCCGGAGGACAAGACGCAGGGCTGGAGCGGGCAATCGCTCAGGCGCGGGACGGGGATTCCGAGGCCTGGGCGCAGCTTTATCGCCAGTTCGCGCCCGCGATTTTCCGGTTCTGCCGGCGGGCCATGCCCACCCGAGAGGACGCCGAGGACGCCACGTCGGAGGTCTTCGCCAAATTGCGCGGCAAGCTGGAACAATACGATGCTTCGCGCCCATTCAACGCGTGGCTTTACCGCGTGGCGGCGAACCATTGCTGGGATTTGTTGCGACGGCGCCGCGTGCGGCAGGACCTGGAAACGGGCGACATCGAGAGCATGCCGCTGGAGCATCCCGACCCGGGGCAGCTTGAACGATTGCTCGAACAGCATTCGCGCGAGCAGGTGCGGAAGGCGCTGGAACAGTTACCGAACCGGACGAGGATGGCGCTGACGTTGCGGTACTACTCGGATATGAGTTACGACGAAATCGCGGAGACGCTGGGCGTGCGGCGGCCGTTTGTTGGCGTGTTGTTGCTGCGCGCGCGGCATCAATTGCGGCGGACGCTGGAGCAGACCGCGCCCGGGCTGCGCGCTTCCGCAGCAGGGAGCAAGCGATGAAACACTTCGACGAAGTGGCGGCGCTTTTGTATTTGGATGGGCAACTCGAACGCGCGCAAGCGGCCGAAGTGCTGGCGCACACGGGCGAGTGCGCGGAGTGCCGAGCGCTGCTCGCGTCGTTGGAACACGAGACTCGTTGGCTCGAAGCAAGCCTGCAGGAAAAAGATGCGGTTCCGGCGCGATTTGCTACGCCCGCGACGCATGCCGGCATGTCCTGGGGATGGATGACGGTGATGGCCATGGGCGCGGCGGGAATTTATACGGTATGGAACGGAATCGTGGAACCATTTCAGCAGCAGCTCAATCAGGCAGGGTTCAGCGGAGGAAATTTGATGACGATGCTCTTTTTTAGCGGCGCATTCTGGAAAGGATGGTCGAGCGTGCTGAGTTTTGTGGAATTTTTCACGGTGGCGGCATTTTCGATGCTGGCGCTGGCGTTGCTGAAGCGATTCTGGCGGGGTGGAGTCGCGGTCGGCGTCGTACTCGCGAACATCGCGCTTGTGATACTGCTCATTCCGTTTTTGCTTCTGGTCGCGCCCACGGCGCATGCGGGAGACCTGGAGCATGGAAATCCAGGCTACACGCTCGCGGCAGGACAAACGCTGAATACGGATTTGTTCGTGGCGGGCGATTATATTCGCATCGATGGGACGGTGAATGGGGATGTATTCGCCTGGGGGCGAGAGGTCGAGGTGGACGGCCACGTCACGGGCGACGTGTTCGTTTTTTGCCAGACAGCAAGGATCAACGGACAGGTGGACGGTAACGTGCGGGGCTGGAGCCAGATGCTCGTCATCAACGGGAAAGTGGCGAAAAATGCACTCGCGATGGTTGAAGAGATTGAATTGAACCCGAAAGGCCAAGTGGATGGCAGCTTCACTGTTCAAGGTGCAGAGGGACGAATAGACGGCAGAATCGGCCGGGACCTGATGTCGAGAACCGCAGAGTTGGAAATTGAGGGTTCGGTGGGCGGCAATGCAAAGCTTCGCAGTTCGCATCTGCATATAGGATCCCAAGCGGAAATGGCAGGAGCGACGACGTACTTAGGCCACAACCGAGCAATCGTGGATTCCGGGGCCAAACTGGCTAGCCCGTTGGTGTTCACGCCGCTGAAACAAGGGCCTGAGTATTCCTCGGGGCGGTATTGGTGGCATCGGGCGTTGCTGTGGGGGGCTGCATTTCTATTCGGGCTCGCGCTTATCTTGCTTTTGCCGGGATTTTTCGCCGAGGGCGTGCGGGCGAGCCGGAAACTGCCATCGGTGGGCATCGGATTGGTTTCCATGATCGCAACTCCGATTGTGGCGATAATCCTGTGCGTGACAATTGTGGGACTCGGCGTGGGAATCGCGACGATCCTTGTTTACGCAATTGCCCTCTATGCGGCGCAACTTTTCGTGGCTACGTGGCTGGGCGGCGTTCTGCTGGGAG
>DASRQP010000172.1:0-2239 GCA_035696585.1 Candidatus Acidiferrales bacterium
GGGGTGGGAGTCGAACCCACACGGCCTTGCGGCCTGAGGATTTTAAGTCCTCTGCGTATGCCATTCCGCCACCCGGGCACAGCACATGGCAATAACTTATCACGTCATTTGCAACGCCAAAACATCACCGGCATCGCCGCCATCACTGAAATCGACGTGACGCGGGCGCTAACAGTAGGCTGTTGTTCCGAAATGCGCTGCGCGGTTTAATGGTTATGGTTTAACTCCCTCGACGCAGATGCCTTGACCGTTGGCAACGCGACTGGGCTGCTCAATATGTTCGATGCCAGCGATTCGGCTTGTATGCAGCGGCATCCGTTCAACGTCGGCAAAACCGGCTGCTCGCAGAAGCGCCTTGAGAGAATTCTCATCGTACATCCATTTGTGCTGGTGAAAATCTGCCACCGTCGTATACCAGCGATACATAAGATTGCCGCTTGGTGGCGCGGGCGGCCGCATCAGCAACCGCTGATTGAAGCGGTCAGCCGGCGTTAGCGACTCATTGCCCCCTGACGGTTCTCCAATCTCCTGTCGTCCGAGATATTCCTCGACAATCGATGCCAGGTCGGGCACAACCACGCGCAAGATGCCCCTGCTTGCCAGCACGCGGAAACATTCGCGAACCAGCGTCTTGCCTTGCTCAAAATATAAGTGCTCGAGCAAGTGGGAGGAGTAAATCGCCTCGGCGGAGTCGGACGGGAACGGTAATGGCTTGCGAACGTCGTGGATGAATACTCTCGAACTCCACGGTACATCCGCTTTGTCAAGGGGAACCAGGTGGAGCGAGTGAGCCACGCGCCGAAGGATCGGGTACTTTGCCAGCCGCGCGTTCCACGAACCATCGATGTTGATCCATCCATCGGGCGTCGTAAGACCGCATCCAAGGTGTAGTCGATTCTTACACGGGATCTTCACTTGAGAAGTCATTTCGTCATAACGCCAAAAAAATCATGCCAACAATTTCAGTTTGTATTATACGCGAAACACTTGGGCTACCGTGCCACGGAGGATCAGCCTTATCAGTCAACTAGCACGCGCAAGAATTGCGTTGCAATTGCATCCCATAAAAAAATTAACTTCGGTGCTCGATGAAAAATGGGCATCGCGTAAAATCGGGACGCCAGCTCTGAAATCGCACTGGCTCCTTACCCCTTTATTTATCTTGTCTGTCGCGGCGTCTTCTCGTCCTGCGGGGTGGGCCCCTACGAAGCCAGCCAATTTTCGATCTCAGTAACCTCTCCCAAAATTGTTCGCGCTCCCAAGGCGCGCAGTCGCCCTGCGCGGATTCGGCGCTCCACGCTTCCCCGCGCCAGCACGCCCACAAATGCCATGCCGGCAGCCTTTGCCGCAAACGCGTCATCCACATTGTCGCCCAGATAAATTGCTTTCGATGCCGGAAGGCCGTCGAGAATCTGCAGCAAGCCTTCCGGATCAGGCTTCGGCTTCGAAATGCTTTCGACCGTAATAATGGTCGAAAAATATCGCCGCACATCAAATCGCTCAAGCGTATGACGCAACTCCGCGCGTGTGCGGCCGGTAAAAATCGCAAGCTTCGCTCGACGGGACAGTCTCTTCAATTGCTTCGCCGGCAGCAACCATCGTTCACCAGTCACGTTCCCGTGCTTGCCATCGGCCCAGTAAAAACTCTCGAACTGCTTCTTCACGTCGGCGTAAGAAAAACGCGCGCCGAGCTTATTGACCCACGCGTGCGTCAACGTCCAATCGTCATTGAACCCGGAGCGATTTTTCCATTCGTGCAACTCTCTGCGCCCTACGCGCTTCCCCGTGAAGTGCCGCACCGTCTCCAGAACTGTCCGCTGATACGATTCACGCACGTCTACCAGCACGCCATCCACGTCAAAGATGATCACTTCCCACGCCGTCGTTGCAGCGCGCGCAATTCTCGTCGCGTTCACAGGAGGGTTTCCAGAACGCCAAGAAATCCCCGCATTTGCTTTGCGGTGCCAATGGTAATTCTGACGAATCCCGGCCGCTCGAAACTGCCGCCCTGATCGCGAACCAAAATGCCGCGCCGCTCAAGCGCGACTGCGATTGCAGCACCTCGCACTCCAAAATCCACAAGTACGAAATTCGCGGTGCTCGGGAACACTCGCACGCCCAGTCGCGATAGCCCTCGCTCTAGAATCGCGTGGCCTTGCCGAATTGTCTGCACGGCCCGGCGAACAAATGCGCCATCTTTCAGCGCGGCCTCCGCTGCCACCAGCGCCGCTATACCCAC
>DASRQP010000173.1:0-25345 GCA_035696585.1 Candidatus Acidiferrales bacterium
GTGACAAACGGGTCTTTATTCCAGAATCCTGACAGCAGATCATTTGGACTGATCATCATCCCGCTGATCATGGGCCCGATGGCGCTGATTCTGTTGGTGGCATGTACGAACGTAACAATGTTGTTACTGTCGCGTGCGGCGGCCCGACGAGGCGAGATCGCCATTCGCCTTACGCTTGGCGCGGGGCGGAGCCGATTATTGCGCATGCTTGCAACCGAAGGCATGGTTATCGCGGCGGCAGCTGGCGCAATCAGCTTGTATCTTGCGTACAAGCTTCCTGGAGTTTTTTGGATATTCGTGCTCGGGCAAAGGGGTTTCAACTCGTTGGGGCCGGATTGGACAGTGCTTGCGTACCTGGCCGGAGTGACGCTGCTGGCCGGTTGCATCGCAGGCTTTGCGCCCGCGCGTGAGTCTCTGAAAGTCGATTTGCTCACGAGTTTGAAGGGACGAGAAGGCGCGACGACCACGAGATCGCGGACGCGAAGCATTCTGGTGATCGCGCAGATGGCCATGAGCTTCGTGCTGGTTACAGCTGGTGTGCTGTTCGTGCGACTGCAACGCTCGATTACTTCCGTGGACCCTGGTTTTGAAACGCGACAAGTGTTTTTGGTCCCGATGGGTGTTTCGATGCCGCCGTATACAAAGGAATCGGCGGCAGTTTTTTACCGCACCGTGCAACAGCGCGTGCGGGAACTGCCCGGAGTGCGTTCTGCCAGCTACGCCACGATCGTTCCGTTTTCTGAGGTGGTTGCGGACGAAGTGCGCCTGCCCGGCGAGGCCAAAGGTCAAGGACGGAAGGCAGCGGTGGAGCAGGTCTCGACAAATTTCTTTGAGACTCTTGGAATCCCAATCCTTCGTGGACGCGCGTTTCGGAATTCGGACGTCACGGCCGGCGCGAACGCAACGGTCGCTGTAGTTTCGTCGGCATTTTCGACGGCATTTTGGAAGGGACAGGATCCCGTGGGTAAAGTTGCGGTGATGCCCGACAACACGCAAGTCTTGGTCGTCGGGGTGGCAAGGGACGCGAGATCGACCGAGTTTGACGTTCCGGATGGGCCGCGCATTTATTTGCCGCAAGCCCCGCAAGCACTCACGGGTTCTCTTCTGGTGCAATTTGAGGGCGATGTGCGATCTCTGGCGCCGGCAATCGCAAAGACGATTCGGGACTTGGATGCGACCGAAGTGGTTGCGCCAATTACGCTGCAATCGATGTTGGAAGACAGGGCGAAGAAAATCCGACCGCTAACGGAAGTCGTGGCGTTCCTGGCATTGCTCGCACTTTTGCTTGCACTTTCCGGCGTGTATGGAGTGGTTGCATTTTCGATGAGTCAGAGAACCCGCGAATTCGGCATCCGGATGGTGCTCGGAGCAACCAAGGAAGGCATTTTGCTTTCCGTGCTTGCGTCCGGCGCCCGGCAAATTGTCATCGGATTGTCCCTGGGCGTATTGCTGGCGTTGCCGGCCGCACGAGCTTTTCGCGCAATGATGGGGAATTCGAGCGTGTTCGATTTGAGCACGTACTGCGTCGGCGCGCTCGTGCTCGCAGCCACGGCGCTGCTCGCCTGTTACATCCCGGCGCGGCGGGCGATGCGCGTGGATCCCATGGTGGCGCTGCGCTATGAATGAGAGCTTTGCAGAGGCAGCCTGTGATACGGCATTTTTCTGGCTCGGAGGGAAAGCATGAGCCTTCGATTTTGGCGGCGGCAAGAAGAACTCAGCGACGAGATCGAAAGCCATTTGCGGATGGCTGCGCGCGAGCGCGAAGAGCGCGGTGAGAATCCGCGCCAGGCGGAGCAGTCGGCGCGGCGCGAGTTTGGCAACACGGGCCTGGTCAGAGAAGTCACGCGCGACCAGTGGGGCCGGCGCTGGCTGGAAACTCTGCTTCAGGATTTGCGTTACGCGTTTCGGATGCTGAGTAAGTCGCCGGGCTTTACCACCGTCGCGGTGCTTACGCTGGCTCTCGGCATCGGCGCCAACACCGCCATCTTCAGCATCGTGAATGATGTCCTTTTGCACCCGCTGCCCTTCAAGGATCCATCACGGCTCGTTCTGCTTCATGAAGGCATTCCGAAAATGGGCTATCCGAAGATGGATTTTTCCGTGCCTGACCTTGCAGTCTTCGCCCGCGCGCAACAATCGTTCACAGCCATTGCCGCTTTCCATAATGAACATGTGGATCTCTCCGGCCAGGGCGAACCGGAGCGCGTCATCGCTGCTCGCGTTTCTGCTTCACTCTTCTCGATGCTCGGCGCGCAGCCGATGATGGGCAGAACGTTCACGCAGGAGGAAGACGCCCCCGGCCACGCACTCGCCATGCTCAGCTATCCGCTCTGGCAGCAACGGTTCGGCGGAGCCGCGAACATCATCGGCCAGACCATCGCCGTCGACCGGCAGCCGTACACGATTATCGGCGTCATGCCCCGCAATTTCGTCTTTCCCCTGCCGAGCGACGAGGCCAACGGCCAGTCTGCGGATCTCTGGATACCTATGGCATTCACGCCGACGGAATACCAGGATTGGGGCGGCTCATATTTCTATAGCGTCATCGGGCGCCTCAAGCCCGAACTCACTCTGTCGGAAGCTCGCGTCGAGGCCAAGTTGTCAGCGCAGCGCATCATTGACAGTTACCCTGCAGCCATCGCCAACTTCGCTCGCAAAGGTGAACTAAGCGTCATCGTCGCGCCGCTTCAGCAGGACCTGGTTGGCTCGGTGCGCCCCTTGCTGCTCATCCTGATGGCCTCCGTGGGTTTCGTGCTTGTCATTGCATGCGCGAACATCGCCACGCTGCTTCTCTCTCGCGCCGCGTCGCGTCACGAGGAAATCGCTGTTCGCACCGCCCTCGGCGCCACGCGTCTCCGGCTACTGCGCCAATTTCTCACTGAGAGCCTCGTGCTGTCTCTCGCGGGCGGCGGACTCGGACTCCTTCTCGCTTCTTGGGCTCGCGACCTGATGCTTCAACTTGTTCCGCCGAGCATCCTGCTGCCGCATCAAGTTCCTCTGAGCCGTACTGTCCTTGCTTTTGTCTTCGGTGTTTCGATTTTCTCCGCGGTGTTGTTTGGCCTCGTGCCCGCTTTTCAAATCTCGTCGTTTTCTGTGCAGAGTTCCCTGCGCGAAAGCGGCGGCGCTGCGAAAACTTCGCGCCGGCGTTTTCGCTTGCAACGCATATTCGTCACTGCGGAATTTTCCCTGGCTCTCGTCTTGCTCGTGGCGTCGGGCCTGCTCATTCGCAGCTTCGCGAAACTCCTCGCGACGAACCCCGGCTTTCGCCCTGACCACGTCCTCACCGTGAACGTTCCGCTGCCGGGCCCCGTCTATTCTCACGCGGCGCAGGTAGAGAATTTCTATCAGCAAGTCCTCGCCAAAGTTTCAGCTTTGCCCGGAGTGCAAAGCACAGGCATCTCCAACGATCTTCCGCTTCGCGGATACGAAATGGTCTCCATCAGCCCTGAAGCTCTCGCGAGCGGCCGCACCTCGACGCCGCAGGCCATTTGTCAGACTTGGGTTATGGGAAACTATTTGCAAACTATGGGCATTCCGCTCCTGCAGGGCCGATGGTTTACTCCGGAAGACCGTTTCGGCTCGCAGCAAGTGGCTCTTGTTAGCCTTTCCGCGGCGCGAAATTTCTGGCCGGGACAAGACCCCATCGGGAAACGCGTCCGTTGGGGAGTGAATGGTCCGTGGGAGACGGTCGTCGGCGTGGTCGGCAACGTCAGCCAGCAGGGTCTGGACGCCCCTCTCGTGCCCCAGGTGTATCGCCCCTATTTGCAACTCAACGGCGGTTTTCTCGAGCAAGATCCGTTTGCCGACATGCACGCCATGAACATCGCTGCGCGCACCGCGAATGATCCCGCATCGCTGGCTTCGGCCGTCGTCGCGCAAGTGCACTCGCTCGATCCTCAGCTTGCGGTCGGGAACATCAAGACTATGACTCAGGTGCTTGCTTCTTCCGTTGCAGCCCCGCAGTTCAACACTGTTCTGCTGGGCATTTTCGCGGGGCTCGCCCTTTTCCTCGCTGCCATCGGTGTTTACGGAGTGCTTGCCTACAGCGTTGCGCAGCAAACGCACGAAATCGGTATCCGCATGGCCCTCGGCGCCCAGCAGCGCGACGTGTTCTGTTTGATTCTGGAGCAGGGCGCTCGCCTCACATTTTGGGGCGTCGCCATTGGCCTGTTCGCGGCATTCGGCTTGACGCGTTTGATGGCCAGCCTACTTTACGGTGTCTCTCCAACGGATCCAGTGACGTTTGCTGGAGTCGCCGTGGTCCTCGTCGCCGTCGCGCTGCTTGCTTGTTATATCCCGGCGCGGCGGGCGATGCGCGTGGATCCTATGGTGGCGCTGCGCTATGAGTAAGAGCTTTGCAGGGGGAACCCGTAAGGCGGCACTTGTCTGGCTCGGAGGAAAAGTATGAAGCTTCGATTTTGGCGCCAAAGAAGGCAAGCGGAACTCAGTGACGAGATCGAAAGCCATTTGCGCATGGCTGCGCTCGAGCGCGAACAGCGCGGTGAAACTTCACGGCAAGCCGAGCAGTCTGCGCGGCGCGAGTTTGGCAATGCCAGCGTAGTGAGCGAAGTGACGCGCGACCAGTGGGGCTGGCGCTGGCTCGAACAACTGCTGCAAGATTTGCGCTACGGCGCGCGTACGCTGCGCAACTCTCCCGGCTTCACAGTAATCGCTGTGCTGACGCTCGCTCTCGGCATCGGCGCAAACACCGCGTTGTTCTCCGTTGTAAATGGCGTACTTCTCAACCCGCTGCCATTTCCCGAGCCGAATCATCTGGTCAGCGTGGATGCGAGCAAACCGAATTTTCCCGGCGGCTCGATTTCGTATCCCAATTTCCTCGATTGGCACCGGCTAAATCACTCGTTTTCATTTTTCGCCGTTTCGCGATCCACTGGATACCTGCTGACGGGCATGGGCGCTGCGGACGAGTTGGACGCTGTCGTGGTCACGTCGGACTTCTTCCCCATGCTTGGCATCAAGCCGGTGCTCGGCCGTTGGTTCACGCCGGCCGAAGACGAAATCGGAGCGTCGAACGTCGTGGCAATCAGCACGGACTTGTGGCGAAAAAAATTCGGCTCGGCACCCGATGTGATCGGCAGAGGCATCACGCTGGATGGCAAGGGGTACACAATCGTCGGCGTCTTTCCCGGCCACTTCGACTTGCCGATGCGCTATTTTCATTCCGTCGACATCTACGCTCCGCTGGGCGAGTTCGGCAATCCCGCCCTCAGAGTTCGCGCAGCAGGGCTGGGCATTCATGGCATCGCACGACTGAAACCGGGTGTCACTATCGACCAAGCGCGCGCGGATATGCAGCAAGTGACCACCTATCTTGCGAAAGTTTATCCCGATGCCGATAAGGGAACGGGAGCCACTCTGACTCCGCTGAAGGAAAGCATCGTCGGCAAAGTCCGCGCGTTTCTGTTGCTGCTGCTGGGCGCGGTCGGACTGGTGTTGCTGATAGCCTGCGTGAACATAGCCAATCTGCTGCTTGCTCGTGGGACAGGCCGTAGCCGGGAGATTGCGGTGCGCTCGGCTCTGGGCGCAAGCGCCGGACGACTGGTTCGACAGATGCTGACCGAAAGCGTGCTGCTCGCAATGTTGGGAGGCGCGCTTGGACTTGCGCTGGCCAGTGTGGGAACGCAAGCCGCGCTCGCCGCACTGCCTGCCACTCTGCCGCGCGCGAGCGAAGTGGGAATCGACGCACGGGTTCTTTGGTTCAGCGCCTTGCTCTCGCTGTGCGCGGGAATTCTCTTTGGGCTGATACCCGCGATCCGCACAGCGCGGCGAAGCACGTACGAAACGCTGAAAGAAGGTGGCCGAGGCGCCAGCGGATCGCGGCACCGCACACAGGCGGTGCTGGTGACGGTTCAAATGGCGCTCGCGCTCGTGTTGCTGACAGGAGCGGGATTGGTGATCCGCAGTCTGGCCAGGTTGTGGAACGTCGATCCAGGATTCAACCCTGACCACGTTGTCACCTTCAACCTCGCCCTCCCGCCGCCGATGATGCATGCTCCTCCCGCGGCGATTCGCGCGGCGTTCCGCAATTTCGACGCAACAATCGCGGCGACGCCCGGAGTGGAAGCCGAATCCCTCAGTTGGGGAGCGCTTCCGATGTACATGGAAGATGACACCGACTTTTGGATTGCGGGGCAGCCGCGTCCAGCCAGCGACAACGAAATGAATGGAATGCTCGACTACAATGTCGGCCCGGATTACCTGAAAGCCATGCGCATCCCCTTGCTTGCGGGGCGCTTTTTCACCCGTAGCGACGACGAGCACGCGAAGCCTGTCACCGTGGTGGACGAAGTACTGGCGAGAAAATATTTTCCAAACGGAGACGCCATCGGAAAGGTGATTTATCAGGGAGACCAGGCGCACGCCTTTCCCTTTGAAATTATCGGCATCGTCGGCCACGTCAAGCAATGGGGGCTCGACGCGGACGATACGAATCCCCTACGCGCCGAGGCTTACTTTCCGCTGATGCAATTCCCTGACACGGTGCTGGCGCTGATGCCTTCAGGCATCCAAGTCGTCGTTCGTTCATCAGGGGATGTCCTCGGCTTAACAGACTCGATTCGCAGCGCAACCGCCGCCATTAGCAAGGACGAGGTGATCTCCGGCGTCGAGACCATGCACGAGGTGATTCAGGTGTCGCTTGCGTCGCGACGTTTCGCCGTGATGTTGCTGGGAGCGTTTGCGGCGCTTGCTCTGGTGCTTGCGGGCATCGGCCTTTACGGCGTCACCGCTTACGCCGTCGGCCAGCGCACTCACGAAATGGGCATTCGTTTGGCGCTGGGCGCGCACCCGCGAGAGGTTTTTCGCTTGGTGATTGGGCAGGGCCTTCGGCTGGCTCTTGCCGGCCTGGTGATTGGGGCCGTTGTCGCAGTGATACTGATACGGCTGCTGTCGAGCTTCTCGCAGTTGCTCTACGGCGTGGGGAAGAGCGACCCGGTAACGCTGGCGGCAGTGGCGATTGTACTGCTCGCCGTCGCGCTTCTGGCCTGCTACATCCCGGCGCGGCGGGCTATGCGCGTGGATCCCATGGTGGCGCTCAGGTATGAATAGTGCCAGTTCAGAGGTGAACTCATGACATGGATTCGTCGGATTTTTTCGCGGCGGCGCGGGCAAGACGAACTCGGCGAGGAGATTGAGAACCATTTGCGTATGGCGGCGCGCGAGCGGGAAGAGCGCGGGGAAACTTCACGGCAAGCGGAGCAGTCTGCGCGGCGGGAGTTTGGCAACACGGGCGTAGTCAGGGAAGTGACGCGCGATCAGTGGGGCTGGTGCTGGCTGGAATCTCTGTTTCAGGACGTGCGCTACGGCGTGCGCACATTGCGCAAGTCTGCCGGATTCACGGCGGTGGCCGCGCTGACTTTGGCTCTGGGAATTGGCGCGAACACTGCAATTTTCAGCGCGGTGAATCCCATTCTGTTCGAGCCGCTGCCGTATTCGCATCCAGAACGAATCATGATGATTTGGGGCATCTTTCAGGGCGCGCGCTCGCACATAAGTTTCCACAATTATCGCGAACTCCTTGAACGGAACCGTTCCTTCGATGCGCTTGCCATATTCGAGGCCTGGCAGCCGACCATGACGGGAGCAGCTGAGCCCGAGCGGCTCGACGGACAAAATGCAAGTTACGGATATTTTCGCGCGCTGGGTGTCGCGCCCGCGATGGGCCGGGATTTTCAACCCTCGGACGATGCTTACCACGGGCCGCACGTTGCGATCCTTAGCTACGGCCTTTGGCAACGGCGATTCGGCGGAGATCGTTCCATGGTCGGCCGGCAGATCACGCTCGACGGCGACAGCTACACGGTGATTGGCATTATGCCGCGCGGTTTCGACAACGTACTCTCTTCCAGAGCGCAGATCTGGTCGCCGGATCAATACGACCCGTCGCATATTACGGACACCAATTCGGCGGAGTGGGGCAATCACTTGAGTACGGTCGCGCGGCTGCGGCCGGGCGTGAGCTTTGCCCAAGCGAAGGCTGACATCGAGAGGATCGCGCATACGCCCGTGGCGGAGTTTCCGCGGCCGCGATGGGGTTCGCTGCGACTGGGCTTCGTTGTCGATTCGCTGCAGGAAGACGTCACGCGCGGCGTGAAGCCCGCGCTGCTCGCCGTTCTCGGCGCAGTGATGCTCGTTCTCCTAATTGCATGTGTAAACGTGACGAATTTGTTGCTGGCTCGCGGCGCGCTGCGGCGCGGTGAATTCGCGATGCGCGCAGCGCTGGGAGCAGGACGTTCGCGGCTGATTCAGCAACTGCTCACGGAAAGTTTGCTGCTCGCCTTGATTGGCGGCGCTCTTGGATTGTTGGTAGCTCAATTCGCCGTGCAAGCGCTTGTCGCGCTCAGCCCGCCGGACTTGCCGCGGCTCGGCGCTATCGGCCTCGATCGCAACGCATTCCTGTTCGCGCTTGGCGTCACCACACTGATCGGTTTGCTTGTCGGGCTGATTCCGGCGATTCACTCCTCGCGCAGCGACCTCAATGCCGGGCTGAAGGAAGGAGTGCGACAGAGCGCAGTAGCACACCAGTTGACGCGCCGCGTGCTCGTTGTCGCCGAAGTGGCGCTTGCCCTTGTTCTGCTCGCGAGCGCGGGATTGCTCTTGCGCAGCCTCTCGCGTCTGTTCTCGGTCAATCCGGGATTCGACGCTTCAAGCGTTCTTTCGATGCAAGTTCAAACCTCCGGCCACCAGTTCGATGACCAGAACAACACGCACCGGTTCTTTTCTCAAGCGCTCGAAGAAGTGCGCCACGTTCCCGGCGTCGATTCGGCGGCCTTCACCAGCCTGTTGCCTTTAGCTGATGATCCTCTGTTGGGCCTCTACGGGGCGCAATTCGAGAAAGATAAAGGAGCGCCGCTGAATGGCGGCAAAGGCGTATTTCGTTACGTTGTGACGCCTGGATACTTCGAAACCATGCGCATCCCGATCCGGCGTGGCCGGTTTCTCGAAAAGGGAGACGTGGCCGGCGCGCCGCACGTGGTCGTCCTCAGTGAATCGCTGGCGAAGAAAAACTTCGGCAATGAAAGTCCGCTTGGTCAGCGCATGCACGTCGGCGGCTTTCCCAACTGGCCGTGGTACACAATTGTCGGAGTGGCGGGCGACGTAAGGCAGGAATCCCTTGCCGTGAGTGACCCGGATGCGGTGTACATCACACCCGAACAATCATGGTACGCCGACCAGGCAATGTCATTGGCGGTTCGCGCGCGCGGCGATGCTGCGGCGCTCACTCCGGAGATAAAAAATGCGATCTGGTCTGCCGACAAGAACCAGCCCATTGTGCGCCTAGCGACCATGGACGCGCTTGTGGCCGCGACGGGAGCCGAGCGCCGCTTCACTTTGATTCTGTTCGAAGCGTTCGGAATCGTGGCGCTCGCGCTCGCCGCAGTTGGGATCTATGGCGTGCTCTCCGGCAGCGTCACCGAGCGCACGCATGAGATTGGGATACGAGCGGCGCTTGGCGCGTCGCGCGGCAACATTCTTGCCTTGGTGATTCGGCAGGGCATGACGCTCACCGGACTTGGCGTCGTGATCGGTCTGGCCGCCGCGTTTGCGGCGAGCCAAGCCATTGCCACGTTGCTGTTTGGCGTTTCGCCGCTCGATCCGCTCACCTATTTCGGCGTCATCGTGTTGATGCTTGCCGTGTCGGCGATTGCATGCTGGGTACCCGCGTGGCGTGCCGCGCGCGTGGATCCTATGGTGGCGCTGCGGTATGAGTAGAAATGGACGCGGTAATTCATAGGCCACGAGAGGATAGGATTCCGTAGTTCGCACGCCCTCCCGTATTACACTTGCAGACGGAATATTCCACAGGCGTCCCCAGGGTTCCTCGGCGCACTGCAGATTCCACGATACCGCGAATGCCAAACGACACTTTACTGCCTACCGCGCCGCCTGCGGCGCCATCCGCTGCAGCCTCTTCCACCGCGCCGATGGCGACGCCGAGCATCATCTCCGCGATGCTGCGCACCTCGCGGCGCGCCAGCGATTTGATCTTTTCTCCGGGGCGGCTGCCGCAAGTAGAAGCCAATGGCCAGCTCATTGGGGTGAAGATTCCATCGGTGGAGACTTTGACGTCTGAAGATACGGCGCGCATTGCCGCGGACCTGATTGGCGGCAACAAGCAAGCCGTTGAGAAATTGCGCGAACAAGGTTCCTGCGACATTTCGTACAGCCTGCCGAAGCTTTCGCGTTTCCGCGTCAATATTTTCACCCAGCGCGGGAGTTGCGCCATTGTGATGCGCGTGATTCCCAGCACCGTGCCGACTTTCGAGGACCTCCATCTGCCGCCGCAACTTCACGACCTGACGAAGCTGCGAAATGGGATCGTGCTGGTGACGGGTCCCACCGGTTCGGGTAAGTCTTCCACGCTGGCGGCGATTTTGGACGAGGTCAACGAGCAACAGGCGATTCACATCCTGACGATTGAAGACCCGATCGAATTTCTGCACTCGCACAAGAAGGCAACGATTCATCAGCGCGAGTTGCACAGCGACACGCCATCTTTTGCTCTCGCTCTGCGCGCCGCGCTGCGCCAGGCGCCAAAAATGATTCTGGTCGGCGAAATGCGGGACCGCGAGACGATTGAAATCGCTCTCGAAGCCGCCGAGACAGGGCACTTGGTTTTTTCCACGCTGCACACGGTTGACGCGTCCAAGACGATCGAGCGCATCGTCGGCGTTTTCCCGCTGAGCGACCAGCACGTGATCCGCTCGCGCTTTTCGAAGACATTCCGCTACGTTGTTTCGCAACGCCTGGCGCCACGACGCGATGGCGAAGGGCGCGTAGCCGTCATCGAGATATTGAAGTCGACCATGCGCACGCGCGAGTATGTGGAACGCGGCGAGGGTGAAGGGAAGACGCTGATTGATGCGATGCGCGACGGCGAGACGGAGGGAATGCAGACTTTCGATGGAGAACTCGAAAAGCTCGTCCGCGCCGGAATCCTCGACGTCGAATCCGCCATCACTTATTCCACGAACGCCGGGAATCTTCGTTTGCTGCTCGCGGATCTGTTGGAGGAGTCCGCTAAGGCTGCTTCCAAGAAACCTACTCGTGCCACCGATCCCAAAACCACTCTCGACGGCATCGAAATCGAACGCTAGCGAATCAGTCCAGTTCTTTGCCCTTCGTTTCTGGCAGCGCCAGCGTCAGCAGCGCGGCGACGAAAAAGGCCAAGCCCAGAATGAAGAACGAATGCCCCAGGCCGTAATGAACGGCCAGCGCTCCCACAGCGACCGGCGCGACCGCGGAAATACCGCGTCCGACATTGTACGTAAGCCCCATCGCCGTGGCGCGAATCTCGGTGGGGAAAAGTTCCGATGCAATGGCGCCGAAGCCCGAAAAGAATCCGATGCCGAAAAATCCAAGCAACGGTCCCAGAACCAGGAGCCAAAGCGTGCCATGCACGAATCCATAAACCGGCGCGAGAATCGCCGCTATGAATAAATAAGTGAAGTACGTGCGACGCCGCCCGAAGCTATCCGCGGCAAACCCAAAAAGAGCATAGCCGAACCATTTCCCAACGCCCATCAACAACAGCCACGCAGTAGTCTTCGCGATATTCAGCCCGCGGCCGCCTTGCGAAATTGGCAGTGACAGGTACGCGGGAATCCAGAAGAACAATCCCCAGTACCCGAACATCCCGAAAGTATTCATCGTCGTCGCGATGAAACCATTCCAGCGAAGGTCCCTCCGGCACAGCACGCGCAAAGGAACGCTGGGCGCGCGGCCCGCAATCTTTTCCCGCTTCCGCCAAATTTCCGGTTCCGGCACGCGACGCTGAATCCAAAACGCAAACAGCGCCGGCAACACTCCAACGAAAAATACGCCGCGCCAGCCGAAACGCGGAAGGATCGCCCCGGCGACACCCGCGGCCAACATTTCGCCAATCGCCCAGGTGGATTGCATCATGCCGAGCGCTTTGCCGCGATGCTCGGCGGGCCATGTTTCTGCGACCAGGGCCGCGCCAGCGGTCCATTCGCCGCCCATTCCGAGACCAAGGATGATGCGAAAAACAGCAAGCTCGACGACGGTTTGTGAAAAGCCGCACGCAGCAGTGGCGGCGGAATAGATAAGGATGGAGGTCGAGAGTGAACGTGCGCGGCCGATGCGATCCGCGATAAAACCGAAAACCACGCCGCCAAACGCGGAAGCAAGCAACGTAAGCGAGCCGAGCAGTCCTCCCGTGGCTTTGTTGATGCCGAGGTCCTTCATCAAATATGCAAGGACCATCGAATAAAGCATCACGTCGAAGGAGTCGAGCATCCAGCCGAAGCTCCCCGCGGCTAGGGCATTGCGCTCGGCGAACGTCATTTCGCGCGGCCATTCCAGCCCGAGAATTCTTCGGGTGGGACGCGCATTGGCTACTAGTTCGGCGGACAGGCGGCGCTCTCCTGACGAGCAATTGCCGATGGGTGAATGTCGCGTTCGGCGCGGGCGATTCTACTCAATCGCCGAGCGCATTCCAATTTATCTTGCTGGCTGCGGGGGTGTCTGATAGCCTTCCGGCAATTGCCGTTCTGGGAGCAACACCAACATGCCACATTGCTCGAAGTGCGGGACCGCAGTTGCACCTCAAGCAGCGTTCTGCCCGAATTGCGGCGCACCGCAATCCGTGGAGCCAGCGGCCGCGCCAATAGGAGTTCCTATGTCACCGACTGAGACCGGACTTTCAGAAAATGTCGCCGGGTTGCTTTGCTACGTCCTGGGCTGGGTCACGGGCCTGATTTTCCTGCTGATTGATAAGCGCCCGTTCGTGCGCTTCCACGCGGCGCAATCCCTGGTGACCTTCGGCGCGCTGCATATCATCAGCATCATTCTGGTTATGGCTTTTATCGGCGGAGGTTTTTTCGGCGGCTCATGGTCCGTGTTTGGATTTTGGTCGGTCATCCTGGGAATCATCAGACTTCTGAGCTTGATTCTCTGGATTGTCTGCATGATCAAAGCATTTCAGCACGAACGCTTCCGCGTTCCGATGGCCGCGGAGCTTGCCGATCAAATCGTCGGAAAATAACCACGCGAGCGGTTAATTTTAATGAAGGTGAACCTTGCGCAGTAGCGGTGAGAGAAATTCGAGAGCGATGTTTTCCCCGAAACGATCCAGCAAGTCGTAATTCCCCGTACGAAAGGCGTCTTTAGGGCCATAGCGTGACGGGTACCACAGCAAGGTCGAAAACGCTCCGCCGTAGGGCGCGACGACGCCTGGAACCGAAAATACCACGTGTCCGTCCTCGCCGGCCCGCGCTGTGATCGTGGACTTCAGCGCGTGGCCTACGCGTGGCCAAATCCTCTTGCACTTGCACGGGTAATAGATCGTGTCCACGCGAAGCGTCTCGGCGAGCGCAAACTCTGTGACGCCGTTGGCCGTAGTACTGCCCAAGTCTGACGCGAATCGTTTTCCGTACGCGCCCCACCCCTGATGCCATTCCGGCGGCACGTTGTCCATCTGGCTGACGGCGGAGCCGAAAGCGAGCTCCGTCAATTTCACGGGACTATACGTGTGCAAAAAATAATGGTGCAGGCGTTTGTGGAAAGTGGGGCGGACGTAGCCCGAGCCGGATTTCGCTTCCTGTGGCTGATTCGACAAAAGCGGCGTGGTAACCGCGCTCGAAAATGTCAGCAATCGCGGGAAAGTAGGAGCTGTCGAAGATGCCACGCGAGCCGGGAATAATGCCCGGGCGTTCTTGTCCTGAGGTTGCTGCGCAGATGCGCTCGATGTGGCGATCGCGATTGCTGCAACCAAGCTGATTAGGCTCGTGATGCTCGTCTTTTGAATGTTCAACATTCCGCGGCCTTTCTTTGCTTTTGTAGAGCCCGCCTTAGGCCGCGCCGTGCCGGGGCAACAGGGATCCGCGACGGCGCCGATCCTTGTTATGAAACGCCGCCAAAGTTCATACAGTTTGGATGTTGTCGCCTAGGGCTCGTGCCGCGAAAAAGAGTCATTCCAACGCGGTGAATCCGCATCCGTTGACAACGCAGAACGCGTCCGATACGCTCAAGAGCTTTACCGCGAGAGTTTTTACGCGCCGTACACAGTCGTCGATGGCAACAGTATCAGAGAAACGACGAACAGGGAATTAAATGGCTGACCGGAAGCTGCCAACACGCTCCGAAGATTTCTCCGAGTGGTACAACCAGGTCGTTCTGCGCGCGGAGATGGCCGATTACGCTCCCGTGCGCGGCTGCATGATCGTGCGCCCGTACGGCTGGGCGCTGTGGGAGAACATCACCTACCAACTCGACCGGCGCTTCAAAGCCACAGGCCACTTGAACGCGGCGTTTCCCCTGCTGATTCCGCGCAGTTTCATTGATAAGGAAAAACATCACGTTGCGGGATTCTCTCCTGAACTTGCCGTGGTCACGATTGGCGGCGGCGAAGAATTGGAAGAGCCGTTGGTTATCCGGCCCACTTCGGAAACCATCATCGGCCACGCCTACGCGAAATGGATTCAGTCGTATCGCGATTTGCCCGTTCTCATCAATCAATGGAACAGCGTGGTGCGCTGGGAGCTTCGCACAAAGCTTTTCCTGCGGACGCTCGAATTTTTCTGGCAGGAAGGGCACACCGCGCACGCCACGCTCGAAGAAGCCGAGGCCGAAACGCGCCAGATGCTGGACATTTACACCGATTTTGCCGTGCGCGAAGCGGCTGTCCCTGTGATTCCGGGCAGAAAGTCCGACGCCGAGCGTTTCGCTGGCGCCGACCGCACATATTCCATCGAAGCGATGATGGGCGATGGCAAGGCGCTGCAGGCGGGAACGTCGCACAACCTCGGACAGAACTTCGCGAAAGCGTTCGAGATCAAGTATCTCGACAAGGGCGGCGTGCACCAATTTTGCTGGACCACTTCGTGGGGTCTTTCGACGCGCTTCGTTGGCGCGATCGTCATGGTTCACGGAGACGATCAAGGACTCATCCTTCCCCCGCGGTTGGCCCCTTACCAAGTGGTGATCGTGCCGATTTTCAAGACCGACGAAGAAAAGCGCAGTGTGTTTGAGGCCGCGCAGAAAATCCGCGCCGAGATGATCGCCGCCGGTATTCGCGTCAAAATGGACGAGCGCGACGGCATGAGCCCCGGGTTCAAGTTCAATGACTGGGAAATGCGCGGCGTCCCCTTGCGCGTCGAACTTGGCCCGAAAGACGTGGCATCCGGGAACGCTGTGCTCTCGCGGCGCGACCGTCCGGGCCGCGAAGGGAAGGTTTCGGTTCCCCAGCAGGGAATTGCAGCCATAGTCGAGAAGCTGCTTGTCGAAATTCAAGACGCGCTCTTCCAGCGCGCGCTCGATTTTCGCAATTCGAATACGGCCGAGCCGAAGGACTACGAAGAGTTCAAAGTCGCCGTCGAGAAAGGCTTCGCGCTTTCGCATTGGTGCGGCTCCGCCGATTGCGAGGCGAAGATCAAGGAAGAGACCAAGGCCACCATGCGCTGCATTCCCCTCGAACAAACGGCCGGGCCCGGTAAGTGCATCTACTGCGGCCAGTCCGCCCCCGAGCGGGCCATTTTCGCCAAAGCCTACTAGCTAGAACCCTTGTACAGTTAACCATTCTGAAACCCGCCTGTTACGGCGTTCTCGACGCCGCATTAGCGCGGTGCTAGCCTCTTCGCTGGGGTTATTCGGCCCGGATTTTCAGGCAGGCGGAGGAGCAATGTTGCGCGCACGATCGAAGGACGAACGCGGGGGAGCCAGAATCAAGACTCTGCTCGTCTTGATTATTTTGGGTTCCGCCATTTTTTGCGCGGTAAAAATCGTCCCGCCGTACTTTGACAACTATCAATTGCAGGACTCGATCCGGCAAGAGGCTGCCTTCGCATCCGCCACTCGCAAGCAGGATGATGACATCCGCGCAGACATTGAAAAGAAGGTGAAGCAGCTCGGCATCCCTGCCAATAGCAAAGACATTCAAGTGAGCGACGTTTCCGGAAACGTTAAAATCTCAGTTGACTATACCGTTCCGGTGGACCTTGCCGTTTATCAACTTCAATTGCATTTTCATCCCCAGGCAAACAACGCTTCGCTCTAGAATGGCAACAGAGTAAGTAAGTGCTCTTGGAGAGCTTTCGGAGCCGCTGTCAGCGTTCGCATACCACTGGGTGGGCGGAGCGCGCGGTAGCATCCGAAGGGAATCCTGGAGAAGAAGCTGGAGGACTGATTGCGTATTCGACTCGCCCGCGGGCTTTGGACGTCGCGTCCCGGGCTGGCACTCCTGGGAGCGGCTTTGTGCGCGATCCTTATCGCGGCCGCGGTCTTCACTTTCTATTGGGTTCGTTTCAGCCATCTGATTGATACCCGGCTGACAGGCCAGGTCTTCGGACATACTTCCCACATTTTTTCGGCGCCCGACAAGATTTTCATCGGCGAAGCAATGACCCCGGCCAATCTGGCGGGCTACCTCGTCAACAATGGCTACTCGGAGGCCGACATCGAGGGAGCGTCAGGCCGATTTAAACTGGGTAGGTCTTCGATCGAGATCGATCCTTCCGACGATTCCTATTTCGAGGGCCAGAACGCCCTGCGTGTCGATTTTTCCGACGGGATGGTGAAAACAATTCACCTGCTTAGCGACAACGCGTCGGTGAGCTCCGCTCAAATTGAGCCCGAGCTATTGACTAATTTGTTCGACGAATCGCGTGAGAAACGCCGCGTCATTCGCTTCGAGGATCTGCCGGATATTTTGGTGCATGCGGTGATGGCCGCGGAGGATAAGCGCTTTTTCGAGCATGGCGGCTTCGACGTGGTCCGCATAGGCGGCGCGGCTCTGGCCGATTTGCGGCGCAACAAATCACAGGTACCGGGGATGTTGGAGGGGGCCAGCACCATCGACATGCAAGTTGCCCGCAGCTTTTTCTTCACCACGCAGCGCGTTTGGCGCCGCAAGTTCGCCGAAACAATGGTCGCGCTCGAGCTGGATCACCGCTTCACCAAGGAACAGATCTTTGAGCTGTACGCGAATGAAATTTATCTCGGCAATCGCGGGAGCTTCGCGATTCGTGGGTTCGGCGAAGCAGCGCAGGCGTATTTCGGCAAGGACGTGAGGCAATTAGATCTGGCGCAATGCGCGTTCTTAGCTGGAATCATTCGTTCGCCTAACCGCTATTCCGCGGCGGAACATCATCTTGACCGCGCCAACGAGGCGCGAAATCGAGTCCTCAAGCAGATGGTGGAAGATGGCTATGTCACGGAAGCGCAGGCGAGCAATGCACGGGAAGAAACGCTGAAGTTCGTCGGCGGCGGGGGCGCAACAAGCCGCGCGGCGCCGTATTTTGTCGACATGGTTCGAGACTCGTTGCTCGATCAATTCTCGCAAAACGATCTGACCACGCAGAGCTATCGCATTTTCACCACGCTTGATCCGGCGCTGCAAACGGCCGCTGATGAGTCGGTCGACATAGGAACGAAGGTCATCGACGGCGAACTGGCGCACCGTTATGCGCTGGCACGACGCAAGGGCCTGGCCGTCGTCCAACCGCAGGTTGCCCTTGTGGCCATGGACCCAAAGACCGGCGCGATTCTGGCGCTCGTTGGCGGCAGGAACTACGGAGAAAGCCAACTGAACCACGCTCTTGCGCGACGCCAGCCCGGCTCATCCTTCAAGCCCTTTGTGTACGCGGCGGCGTTCGATAATTCTGTCGCGGGATTGCAGCCGGTCGTTACTCCGGAAACGACGGTGGTCGATGAACCAACCACGTTCAGCTTCGATGGCAAGGACTACACTCCGAATAACGACGAAGGGCAGTTTTACGGCACTGTCACGGCGCGCGATGCTCTGACGCATTCGCTAAACGTTGCGACTGTGAAATTTGCAGAACTCATCGGCTACGACCGCGTGAGACAGGTTGCGCGGCAATTGGGCCTGGACCCGGACATTCAGGCGACGCCCGCCATGGCGCTCGGCTCTTATGTGATGACGCCGATGGAAGTCGCCGCGGGGTACACAATTTTCGCGAACGATGGCGTGAGGGTGGAAACGCGCTCCTTGAATAAGGTGGTGGACGCGAACGGACAGGTAATTGAAAGATCCACCCCGCAGGCGCGAGCCGTCCTGGATCCGCGCGTGGCTTATCTGGTCACCAGCGTACTCGAAGATGTCATCAATCACGGAACGGGTTACACAGTGCGGGCGAGAGGCTTTACGGCGCCTGCCGCGGGGAAAACGGGAACTTCGCATGACGGCTGGTTCGCCGGCTATACGTCGAATCTTCTCTGCGTCGTCTGGGTTGGATATGACGACGACCGCGACCTCGGTCTTTCCGGCTCCAATTCCGCAGCGCCCATTTGGGCGGAGTTTATGCAGCGCGCGGAGGCATTGCCCGCATATCACAACATGCTGGATTTCCCGGCGCCCGCCGGACTCGTAAGCGCGACGGTCGATCCGGAATCGGGTTACCTGGCGACGCCTAATTGTCCTACAACGAAGACAGAGGTCTTTATTGCGGGCACCGAGCCCACGGAATTTTGCCCGATCCACAGCGGAACGAAGCTCTCGGACATTCCCCCGGTTGCGTGGCTGTCGCATCTGTTTGGCAAGCCGTCAACTCCCCAAGCGCCCGCCGCTGGCCAGCCCGCTACAGCTCCAAATCCAAACGCCGTACCTCCTGGAACTCAGCCTCCACAGACCCCACCGGGCGCTTCCCCTGAACCCGAAAAGAAAAAGGGGCTCTTCGATAAGATTTTTGGTATCTTTGGAGACAACACGAAGAAGCCACCACCCAAGCCGAAGCCGCCGCAAGGGTAGCGACCCAGGCAGTGGGGGGAGGAGGGGTGATGACCATGAAGCGAACGATCCTGCCCGCTCTTTTCCTGACTCTGTTTTTCCCGCTTGCCTCGCGCGCGCAGCAAAGTGCTCCGGGACAGGTGCGTCAAGTCTCCACGCCACAGCCCGCCAGCGTCCAGCCAGAAATGACTCCGTTGCAAATGGGAGAACTGCGTGCGGATATTTTAATGGCGCGCAAGATGTTTCCCGAAGCTATTTCGAGTTACCAGCATCTCGTGCGCGAGGAACCCAAGAACGCCGTGGTCCTCAATAAACTCGGTGTCGCGTACGAAGTATGGGGAAACAACGGATTGGCGGAGCGTTATTTCAAGAGGGCCATCAAGGCCGACAAGACCTATGCGAGCGCTTACAATAACGTTGGCACCGTCGAATACGCCAAGCATCGTTTCGGGGATGCGATCAAGTGGTACGACAAGACTTTGAGCCTGCGCGCGGACATGCCCGCCGTGTACAGCAACCTCGGTTACGCTTACTTTGACGAGAAGAAGTATCCCGAGGCTATGTCCTGTTTCCAGAAAGCCATTCAAATCGATCCGTTGATTTTCCAGGAGAAGGGCGACAACGGTTCCGTCGTGCAGCAACGCGGCATCACCGACCCGGGCCTGTTTTATTTCTTCGTGGCGCGCACCTACGCGCAACTCGGAAATGCCGAGCGAACAGCGCACTATTTGAAGATGGCGCGGGATGATGGCTATCAGAAATTCGTCTCCGCGAAAACGGATCCGACGTTTACAAAAGTTATAAAGGATCCACAGGTCGTTGCCGTCTTCGCTCCCGTGCCGGAGCTGGCCGACAAGCGTCAGTAACATAAATTTACATTGTCATTCCGAGGAGCCACGGGACGAGGAATCTGCTTTCGGCTCTCTTCGTATGCGGCACCTCGATCTCTGTAGCGAAGCCTTTCCCTTAATTGTGCCCTCGGCACGTGCAGACTCCCGGCGCGCATCTTTTCGCTGTGTCCGCAGCGCTCCTTGTTATAATGTTCATTTACATGTTGAAACTGGTAGAGACGTTTCTCTCGCGTCGTGCCGTCGTCTGCACGGTTTTCTTCGTGGCATGCGCTCTCGTTGCTTTTGCCCTCTGCCCATTTCTTGCTGCGCCGCCCGTTCTTGCCGCCCCGCCGTCCGCTGCGTCGAGTGTTTACGAATTGCAAATCAATGGCGAAATCGAGCCAATCCTCGCCGAATATATCGTCGCCGGAATCACCGCAGCCAATACACAGCACGCCAGCCTGATTCTGATCACTATAGATACGCCCGGCGGCCTCGATTCGTCCATGCGTGAAATCATCGGCGCCATTCTCCACTCTTCTGTTCCCGTCGTCACATACGTGACTCCCTCGGGCTCGCGCGCCGCATCAGCGGGATTCTTCATTTTGATTTCCGCCGACGTCGCCGCGATGTCGCCGGGCACGGATACGGGCGCGGCGTCGCCGTTGCTCGAGTTCGCTGGCAGCCCCGTGAAAGTCGACGACACGCTCGAGCGCAAAATCATGAACGAAGCGACCGCGTATCTCCGCAGCTACGCAGCGCGCCGCGGACGCAACGTTCCTCTGGCCGTAACCGCGGTCACCGATGCGAAAGCCTTCAGCGAAAAAGAAGCGCTCGACGGCAAGCTCATTGACATCGTCGCGCCGTCGACCGAAGCGCTCCTTGCGCAACTGAACGGTCGCACCATCACGCGCCTTGACGGCTCGACACAGAAACTGAATCTCGCGCAACCCGTCGTCGAGGCCCACGAAATGAGCGGCCGCGAGAAATTCCTCGACCGCATCGTGCAGCCCGACGCGTTTTTTATTCTGTTGATCATCGGCGTCCTCGGACTCTACGCCGAGTTCACGCATCCGGGAATGTTCGCCCCCGGTGTGATTGGAGGAATCGCGCTGGTGCTGGCGCTTTTCGCCATGCACATGCTGCCTGTGAATTTTGCGGGGCTTGTACTGATCTTGCTCGCGATGGTCATGTTTGTCATGGAAGCAAAATTCCCCACGCACGGTATTTTAGGAGTCGGCGGCGCAATTGCGATGCTGCTGGGAGCGCTCATGTTGGTCCATTCACCGATCACGAGCGGCGGCGTGCATCCGGGCATCGCGCTGGCGGTCACCGTTCCCGTCGCCCTCATCCTGATTTTCCTGATGCGCCTCGTCCTGCGCTCGCTTCGTTGGAAATCATCCACAGGCAAAGAACAGCTCGTCGGGACTGTCGGTGAAATGGTGGAACCCATCGAGGCGCCAGGAGCCAACGGAATGGTCCGCATCCATGGAGAGTTGTGGCGGGCCGCCTCGAGTGAATCCATTTCCAAGGGCACAGAGGTCCGCGTTAGTCGAGTCGACGGTCTAACTCTGATGGTGGAGCAGGTTCAAGTGAGGGGAACGGCACATTAGAATCGGAATATCACGCCGATAGATTTGAACGCTGGAGGACAGAATGGATGTTTTCATGCTGGCAGTAGCGATTGCGATTTTCATTTTCTTGATTTGGCTCTTCAACTGCATTTACGTCCTGAAGGAGTGGGAACGCGGAGTCGTTTTGAGGTTGGGGCGCATGTTGCCGGAGCCAAAGGACAAGGGGCTACGCTTAGTCTTTTATCCTATTGAGAAACTTACCCGCGTTTCGTTGCGAATCGAAACGTTAGACGTGCCGCCGCAGGACGTCATCACCAAAGACAACGTCTCGGCAAAAGTAAATGCGGTCTGTTATTTCCGCGTTGTGGATGCCAATCTCGCCATTTCCCAGATCCAAAATTATCTGTACGCCACTTCGCAGCTCGCGCAAACGAACTTGCGTAGCGTGGTCGGCCAGTTTGAACTGGACGATGTTCTCTCGGAGCGCGAAAAGGTAAACGCCAAGTTGCAAACAATCCTTGACCAGGATACCGAGCCATGGGGTATTAAGGTTACGAAGGTTGAGGTCAAGCAGGTCGATATTCCGGAGAATATGCAGCGCGCCATCGCGCGGCAGGCCGAGGCGGAACGCGAGCGCCGTGCAAAAATTATTAACGCCGATGGTGAATTGCAGGCGTCGACGAAACTGGCCCAAGCCGCCGAGGCCTTGCAGCGGCAGCCCGTATCGGTGCAGTTGCGGTATCTGCAAACGTTGCAGGAAATTGGCAGCGAGAAGAATACGACCGTGATTTTTCCGGTCCCGATGGACCTGATCAGCCAGTGGATCAAACCGGGACCTGGTAAATAAATTGGGAGGCGCGGCAGAATATGGCGGGTGGTAATTCAAAACGGGGAGGCGGCGACCGGGTTCTCGAGAGCCGTCATCTGATTGCTTTGTTTCTCGGCGTGGTATTACTGTGTTGCGTTTTTTTCACGCTGGGCTATGTGATGGGCAAGACGCAATACGGCAACGCACCGGTTGAAGCGGCTTCGATTGAGAAAGCGCCACAACCCGTTTCGCCTCGCGGGGCGCAAACTGCCGCGCAGTCCCAGGCGTCGCCGGAATGGGATTTCTATGCGAAGAAAAAATCCGACGAAGTTCCACTGAAGCCTGCTCGCCGTGGCGAGACCGCTCCGGCATCATCGCACGTATCAGAATCGGGTGCCTCGTCCGCGCCGTCATCTTTTGAGCCAGTTGCGCCCGCTCCAACACCAGTTCGCCGCGAAACTGCTCCGGCGATCAGCCGGCCAGCCTCCGCCGTGCCCGCGCGCTTTCGTCCGCCGCGCATGTCGCGGAACGCGGTAGTGTTGCAAGTCGGCGCGCTGCGCAGCGAAAGCGATGCGCTGGCGATGGCCGACGCGCTCCAGGCAAAAGGCTTCCCATCATTTGTGGTCAATCCAACCACGGACGGTTTCTATCGCGTGCAGGTCGGCCCGTTCGACAGCCAAGCCATCGGCGACAAGGCCAAGCAAAATCTCCAACGCGCAGGTTTCAAAGCCATCTACCGCCGCTGAATGCACGCCGAATGAAAATGAACGCTGAATGAATTTATCCCGGCCGGTTCGATTTCTTCTCGCGATTGGCTCAGGCCTCGCTCTCCCATTTTCGTTTCCCAATTATAATTTGCCGCTGCTGGCGTGGATCGCGGTTGCGATGCTCATTCTGGCGTCGCTTGGCGCTCGCAAGCGCGAAGCGGCGCTCTACGGTTTCATCAACGGAGCGCTGTTCTATCCGCTCAGCGTCCCGTGGATCGACACGGTAATGCAGCAATACGGAAACGTCAGCCCTTTGGCGTCTGCGGGAATCTTGGCGCTGATGACTCTGGCGGGAACGCTGTTTCCCATTGTGTTCGCGGTATTGGTATCGCGCGTTGGCAAACGCAGCATCACGATGGCCTGTGTGTTTGCTCCATTCTTGTGGGTGGCACTGGAATTTGCGCGCACGCATTTGCCCATCATCGGCTTTCCGTGGAACCTGATCGGCTACGCGGCTTCCGGCAACCTGGCTTTCGTGCAACTCACCAGCGTCACTGGAATTTTCGGGCTGTCGCTGCTTGTCGTGGGTTTCAATGCGCTCGTGGTGTGGGCTATTGCTTCGCCGTCGCAGAAAAGCCGTCGCGCGGTTCTGGTCGCATTGCTTATTCTCCTCGGTGTCGCAAGAATTGGCCCCCGATTCGTCCCGCGCGCGGTGCCGGATCGCGTCGCGCATCTCGTGCAAACGAATTTTGCGCAATCGGAAAGTTATCCCGCGAATTGGATGGACCTTCACGCAGCCGATATGCAGCAGCTTGAGAACATGAGCATCGACGCCGCCCGCAAATCGCACGGCGTGATTATCTGGCCCGAAGTCCCCGCGCCATTCAGTTTACAGGATGCGAAATTCGCGGCCATCGCGAACCGAATCGCCCATCTCTCGGAAGAGGACTTCGGCGAATATTTCCTGGTCGGCGTTGTCGATTGGAAGCTCGGCCCGAACCGCCAGTGGCTTGCCTCCAATAGCGCCGTATTGCTCGACCCCTCGGGGCAGCGCCAATTCACGTATGATAAAATTCACTTGGTGCCGTTCGGCGAATATGTGCCCCTGCGTCGATGGCTCACTTTCGCGAAGAGTTTGACGATGGGCATTTCCGATTTCACGCCGGGTCATACGTATGCTGTTGGCAATCTGCCCGGCGGCCGGTTCAGCGTTTTCATTTGTTACGAATCGATTTTCCCTGCGCTGGTGAGGCGCTTTGCGGCAAACGGCGCGGAACTGCTCGTCAACATTTCGAATGACGGTTGGTTTGGCCGTTCTTCCGCGCCGCTCCAGCATCTGATGATGCTTCGAGTTCGCGCCGTTGAGAATCGCCGGTGGCTTCTGCGCGACACCAACACGGGATACACTGTCGATGTCGATCCTTACGGTAGAATTGTCGCGCGTCTTCAGCCGTTCACTCGCGCCGAACTTGACGCGCCGTATGCTTTTCGCTCAGATTTGACGCCGTACACGCGTTTCGGCGATTGGCTCGCCTGGCTTTGCGTGATCGCAACGATTCTGCTGCTGGTTGTAGCCTTCACGCGGCGCTTGGTCGCGCGCTGACCGAGAACCTAACGGAGCACCTTGTGCCCGAAGAAATGCCAATAACGCGGCCCGAGTTGGTCGAGTTCTTGCGCCAAGTGCCCCTCGTGACGGCTGCGAGTATTTCAGCGGACGGCGCTCCGCAGGCGGCTCTGCTCGGTGTGGCTGTCGGTGACGATCTTGAGATTGTCTTCGATACTCTGGACACCACGCGCAAATTCCGCAATCTTTGCCGTGACCCTCGCATCGCGCTCGTGTTTGGCAAGGCAGGAGGCTATACATTCGGGAAGAATGACGAACGCACGTTACAATACGAAGGCATCGCCGAAATTCCGGCTGGCGAGGACCTCAAACGTTCTCAAGCGCTCTATTTCGGTCTCTTCCCGGAAGGGCGGGATCGGCTGGCGTGGCCGCACATCACTTACGTGCGGGCGCGGCCAACCTGGATTCGCTACAGCGATTACAATGTCGATCCGCCGGCCATTGGCGAACTCGGCGGCGACCGTTTGCAGCGATGGCTTCGCGGCGCATAGTGTCCTGAAAAGCCGCGGACAATGTTAAATTTTGAATCGGGAAGGCAATTGTGAGTGATCACATCGAAGATCTTCAGACTCGTTTTGACGAATTGAAAAAGCGCATCGACCTCGTGCGGAGCTATCTTTGACGTTGCCACCAACCGCGAGCGCCTGAAAGCCCTCGAAGCAAAGGCCAGCGATCCCGCCTTTTGGCAGGACCAGGAAAAAGCTCAAGGAATTCTGCAGCAGCGGAAACACGCGGAAGGCAACATTGCCGCGGACGAAAAACTCACGCGCGCCGTCAGCGACATCGAAACCTATTTCCACATGGCGCACGAAGAATCGGACGCCGCCCAGCGCGAATCTGTTCTGAAGGACGTCAGCGCCGAACTCGATTCGATTGACAAGTACATCGGCGAGCTCGAGACGCAAACGCTCCTCTCCGGCGAAAACGACGCGCTCAGCGCCATCATGACCATCAAGCCCGGTGCGGGCGGCACGGAATCGCAGGACTGGGCCGAAATGCTCATGCGTATGTATCTTCGCTGGACGGAAAGTAAAAACCTCCGTGCCACGGTCATCGATTCCACTCCCGGCGAAGA
>DASRQP010000174.1:0-4016 GCA_035696585.1 Candidatus Acidiferrales bacterium
CGCCTCGTGTGTGGAAGGAACTTCGGGTGATCCGCGGCGCACGAAGCTGATCCGCTACCGTTGCTCCCTTCCGGGCCTGGCGGGGTTTGCGGGGAATCGTCGCACAGAGCCCGAAGTTCCACCGATGCGCGAACAATTTTCGCGTCGCAAACCGCGCAGCGCAAATTTTGCTCGCTGCCGCGAGTCTAGCATACCGCTTGCGCACGCGAAAGCCGCGTGACATTACGTTCGACGCAAATGATTATCGAGAATCTGCCAAGGGAGGGTGGAGCGATTGCGATTGAAGAAAAGAGCGAGGAATTCTCTGGGCGTGCTTATCGGCTTACTGAGCCGGACGCATTCTCTTTAATCACCGCCGTTTCAGCGCCGCAGGCACAAGTCAGCTGGTTTGCTTGGGATTGGCCGGTTTCGGAAACGCAACGAGCCAAATGCTTTCAGGCTGCAGCTTGGCGGCTCCGACGAGCCAACAATTCGCGTCCTCGACGGCGCGAGCGATCTGGTACAAGAACGGACGTGTGAGGTTATCCTTCGCGTATTCCTTGAGCATCACCTTGATGGCAACGATGCCCCCACGCGGCACTTCGCGCAGCAAGCGAAAGCAGCACCCGCTCTCGCTGATGTCGATCGTTGTCGTGAGTTCTCGAAAGAATCGTGCATCCGTACCGAAACCGGTAACCTCTATCGGAACCGAAAGAGGCAGTCGCGACTCGCGTCGGCGGTCCTGGTTTGCCTGGATTCCCAGTTCTTCCCAATTGACTTGCGTCCGCATTTTCTGGCCTCGCGCGTGATAAGAGGCAAGTCAGCAGCCATACGGGCGGCGAAACTATGTCATTGACGGGAAAGGAAAATCCAGACGGGCTAACCGATCTGCGTAGCGCATGTCGATACAGATGTATTGTTGCGGTACACCTGGGTTACCGGCGTTAGGCGCCAAGGAATTACGCGGCATTTTTTGACGCCTGCCGATGTTCGCGCTTCAGGAAACGATACAGACTGGTTCGGCCGATGCCAAGCACTTGTGCCGCGCGTACGCGATTTCCGGCGCACATTTCGAGCACACGCTTGATATGGATTCGGCGCACTTCGTCGAGCGGCAAAGGCCGCCAATTCTCTTCTACCGGCCCGATATTTCCGGCCGGCCGCCGCAGATTGCCGGGCAGGTCGTCCACGTCGATGAATTCGTTGGTGGCCGTGATCGCCGCGCTCGATATCACATTCTCGAGCTCCCGGACATTGCCCGGCCAGTCGTGATGCAGCAGAACCATCTGCGCGCGCCTTGTCAGACCTTGAAATGTCTTTCCATATTCATCGCTATATTTTTTCAGGAAATAGCGCACCAGAATCGGAATGTCTTCCGCGCGTTCGGTCAGGCCAGGCACATGAATTTCAAGGGAACTAAGCCGATAGAAAAGATCCTCCCGGAAACGTCCAGCGAGAACTTCGCTGCGGAGATCGCGGTTCGTTGCGGCAATAATACGCACGTCTACCTTCATGACTTCGGGCGAACCGATGCGCTGGATTTCGCGATTCTGAATCACGCGCAGCAACTTCGCCTGCATCTGAAGCGATGTTTCGCTGACTTCATCGAGGAACACTGTGCCGCCATTTGCATACTCGAATAGGCCTTGGCGTGTTTCTGTGGCACCTGTGAACGCGCCGCGCATATGGCCGAATAACTGGCTTTCGAGGAGCGTATCGACCAAGGCCGAGCAATTGCATACGGCGAATCGCTGCTGTCCCACCGGACTCATCTGGTGAAGCGCGCGAGCCACCAATTCCTTTCCTGAGCCAGTGGGGCCGCTGATCAGCACGTTCGTGTAGTGCTTGGCGATTTTTCGCGCCATGTCCAGCATTTCGAGCATGGCTGGGCTGCGGCCCACGATGCCCTCAAATTCGAAATTCGACAGCAACTGTTCGTCAAGCACGCGGATTTGCGACCGCCGCGAAGACACCTCCGCGAGTTCATCGAGAGATTTCCTGAGCCTGGCCTGGTCGAGGGGCTTGCAAAGATAGTCGTATGCCCCGCGTTTGATTGCTTCGATTGCCGAGTCAACCGTGTAGTGTCCGGTGATAAGAATCACGGCGACATTGGGATCGAGCTGCAGCGATTTTTCGAGGAAGGTAAAGCCATCCATCTCCGGCATCAGCATATCCACCAGCACCATGCGGCATGCACCTGCTCGCACTTGTGCCAACGCCTCGTTCGGATGGGTAGTCCCGTTCGTGGGATAGCCCAAGCGCTGCAATCTCGCCGTGGTGGCTTCGACCAGGTCCGTTTCGTCGTCCAAAACGCAAATCGACAAGTCTTGCCGAACCATTTCAGCGACTGGATGTTCAGTAGTAGCTGCCATTCTGCTGGTACAGGCACGGCGCGTGCCATAACGTTCGCGGACGGCACACGTTGAGAGTATGTTTTTGTCCGAGCATGCAAGCGAATTCATCGACCGGAATTCCGTGTGCTTGAGAGGGTTATCGTCGAGTGTTTCGCTTCGGTACAGTGCTCTCGAGAGATTGAAGCAATGAATTGACCAGCTTTGAAACTCTGGGAGTGTTTCAAATCCGATTTTCAGTGCCAAAAGGGAACGCGAAAGTGCGCCATCCTGGCGCTGTGTTGTGCTGGCGATCTTTTTTAGTTCTTCATCGCGTGGTCAGCCAGAGAGTCATTCCACTCGCCTAGAGGCGTCTGTCGCGGATGGCGCTGCAACAACTGAATTTCCCGCCCTTCCACCGAGAAGTTGGCGTTTATCCGAGCGACTTGATACATGACCGGACTCGTACGATCCGCCGTATGTTCGTCGGGCAGCCGGGCAAACACCAGCGCTCCAACTCGTAGGCGAGCGTGAAGCAGCACGTTCCGACTGCCATCGTTACACCTGCGGAGCACGGTCTCCTCGACAAAGAAATTCTCGGCCAGATCCCATCCGGAGATCTCAACTCGACAACTCGGTTTTTCTATTTCCCGCGGAGCCATCAACCTACCTCCACGGGTAAGAAAAGCAGAACGAATGCCAAAGTTGGCGTCTGGCGTTTCGCTGAGTCGCAAGGAGTTACCGTGGTGTCTTCAACCCATAGCACCGCTGCACGTATCGCAAATCAGTACAAATGTGCTGGTTTGAATCAAGCGGAGTGCTTTCAATGGGGCCTTCCTGGATGGGCGAGAAATAGCTAACGCCCTTCAGTGGTAATGCACGCCCGGATAATAAAGGAGGTTGAGCGCGAGCGGATAAACAATGGCGAAAATCTTGCCGTACACGAACCAGGCGATAAGAAGCCCGGCGAATCCGAGTCCCGAGAAAGTGCTGGCCATGAATCGCCGCGCGGTGTTTTCGCTCATCAGCACTGTAACGCCATTGTGTCCGTCCAGCGGCGGGAAGGGAAGCAAGTTGAACGTGCCAAGCAGAAGATTCAGCACAAACAGAATGCTCAGCGCCGCAGCCACCAGTTGTGCTGCGCTGCTCGCCGAATTTGTAGCCTGAGTGATTTGCGCGTAAGACGATATGCTTTCGGGCGCGCGGAAAGAACCCATTGCCACGCCCACGCGGATTGCAATTGCCGCTGCGATCATTAGGATAAAATTCGCAGCCGGTCCTGCCAGAGCCATCCATGCCGCGCGTCGTGGGTGTCTTTGCGCCCATACCGGGTCATAGGGCGCGCTAGCCCAGCCGATCATCCAGGGCGGATGGGTGAGAAAATAAGAGGCAATCGGCACAATCACCGTACCGAACAACTCGCGCCGGATGTGCGGCAGAGGATTGAGGGATGCTTGTCCGCCGTGAAAGGCCGTCGGGTCGCCGCCCAGTTTACCTGCGAGAGCGTGCGCTCCCTCATGACAAACCGTCGAGAACAGGAACACTACGTACCAGATGACACCCATGACCAGAAACTGCGCATTCATATGGGCGATAGGTTATGTGCTACCGCTGCTGAAGGCAAGCCGCTCGTGGTTCTAGGGTGTCATCCTGATTGACACATTTTCCTAAAACGATTATTTATCTGCGCGTGGAGGCCCTCTCCGT
>DASRQP010000175.1:0-4658 GCA_035696585.1 Candidatus Acidiferrales bacterium
GAGGCTGGCGGGCGTGGCGCGGGAATCGGCGAGCACGCAGCGAGGTTGGCGGCAGCGAAGGGATTTTCAGGAGCGAAACCCGGCGTGCTCCAAGGAACCTACACATATGTGTTGCAAACGCTCGACGGTCAGGTGTCGACGACGCATTCGGTCTCGGCGGGACTCGATTACCCGGCGGTCGGGCCTGAACATGCGTGGCTCGCGGACCGCGGGCGCGCAGAATACACCGCGGTGGGGGACGAGGACGCAATCGACGCGCTGAAGACCCTCGCGCGAATCGAGGGAATCATTCCCGCCCTGGAATCAGCGCACGCACTGGCGGAGTTGATGCACCGCGCTCCAAAGATGAAGAGCGACCAACTCGTAATTTTGAATGTTTCCGGGCGCGGAGACAAAGATATGGAGATCCTGGCGCGATATGTCTGAGCTCGCGGCGACAACAAATACGACGGCGCAAACGCGTATCGGGAAGCGCTTCGAACAGCTGGCGTGCTCGGGCGAACTGGGATTGGTCGCGTATATCACGGCTGGCGATCCGTCGCTTGCCGCGACAGAAAAGATTGTCCTTGCCGCAGTTGAAGCAGGCGCGGACGTGATAGAACTCGGCGTGCCATTCAGTGATCCCGTGGCTGATGGGCCCACAATCCAGCGTGCCAGTGAGCGCGCATTGCGCGGCGGCACGACGCTGGCAGGCGTGATCGATGTGGTCAAGGCGCTGCGGAAAACGACCGATGTCGCGATCGTGCTCTTCAGTTATTTCAATCCCATTCTGCAGATGGGTTTGGAAGCTTTCGCGTCGCGCGCTGCAGCGGCGGGTGCGGATGGCGTGCTCGTCACCGACATGACCCCAGAAGAAGCAGACCAGCATCGCGCGATAATGCGTGCCCATGGACTAGATACAATATTTCTGGCTGCGCCGACCTCCACGGATAAACGGTTGAAATTAATCACGGATGCTTCGACTGGTTTCTTGTACATAATTTCGCGAACGGGCGTAACGGGCGCGAAAGAATCTTTACCGGAGGAACTGCCGGCGATGGTCAGGCGCGCCCGCCAGTTCACATCGCTGCCAATTGCTGTCGGATTCGGAATATCGTTGCCCACGCAAGTGACCGTTCTGGGAGGAATCGCCGATGCTGTTGTCGTCGGGTCGGCACTGGTTGCGGAGATTGAGACAGCTACATCAGCAACTGGGGCGGCGACGGCAGTGGCAGAACGCATTCGGTTGTTGAAGAATGCAGCTCGGCATGGAATCAGCCGGCGGGATGCGAGTTTGTGAGCGACGAAGCGACGAAAGGAATCGAGGACTGGCGGAGGAAAATCGACGAGATCGACTGTCAGTTGGTCGATTTGTTGAATGAGCGCTCGCGCTGTGCGCTTGCAATTGGACAGCTTAAGCGGCAACACGGCATCACAATTTATCAGCCGGACAGGGAAGGCCAGGTTCTAGAAAACGCGGAACGCGCGAACCGCGGCCCTCTGTCCGACACAGCTATACGGCGACTATTCGAGCGGGTTTTGGATGAAGCACGTTCACTCGAACGGCAGGAGCGAAGCGAAGGGGCCGCAGACCCAGGGCGATCTTAGTCCAATGCGCCGAAGCGGCGCGATTTCTAACAGGGGAAGGAACTATTCATGGTCGTGGTGATGCAAGAAGGTACGACCGAAGAGAAAATCCAGCATGTGATTGACCGGCTCGTGTCCTTTGGATTCGATGTTCACCGGTCGACGGGCGCGAGCCACACCGTGCTGGGTGCAATCGGTGTGCATCCGGAGTTCGACACGCGGGACATTGAGCTACTGGATGGCGTACGCGAAGTAATGCGCATCACCCAACCGTATAAGTTGGCGAGCCGCGCGTTCCGTTCCGAGGGATCCGTGATTGACGTAGGTCGTGGAGTGCGATTCGGCGGGCCGGAGATTGTGGTTGCCGCGGGACCGTGCGCCGTGGAGTCGAGCGACCAAATTCTTCGAATTGCAGAAGGAGTATCCCGCCTGGGCGCTCGCATTTTGCGAGGCGGGGCGTTCAAACCGCGAACTTCTCCGTACTCGTTTCAGGGTCTCGGGGAAGCGGGGCTGAAATTGCTTCGAGAGGCCGCCGATCGGTTCGGTCTGCTGGTCGTCAGTGAAGTGATGGACCCTTCCCAGGTGGAGATGATTCAGTCGTATGTGGACTTGATGCAAGTCGGAGCGCGCAACATGCAGAATTATCATTTGCTTCGCGCGCTCGGTGAAGTGCGAAAGCCAGTGCTATTGAAGCGTGGAATGTCCGCCACGATTGAGGAATGGCTTCTCAGCGCCGAATACATCATGTCTGGAGGGAACTACAACGTAATTCTTTGCGAACGCGGCATTCGCACGTTCGAGACTTCAACGCGGAACACCCTTGATATCGCTGCGATCCCGGCGATCAAGAAGCTTTCTCATTTGCCGATCATTGCTGATCCATCGCACGGCACGGGCAGACGCGACAGAGTGGCCCCGATGGCACGCGCCGCAGTTGCCGCCGGTGCCGATGGCTTGCTGATCGAAGTCCATCATGATCCCGAACACGCCCTTTCCGACGGCGCGCAGTCGTTGTACCTCGAGCAGTTCGGGCAGCTGATGACCGAACTGCGCATCATTGCTCCGGCGGTGGGCCGGCGCGTGGCTTAGATCATGAGCAATCCCGCGCCGTTTGATCGCGTCGCCATAATTGGCACTGGATTGATTGGGGCATCATTTGGCCTGGCCCTCAAGAGTGCTTACCCGGCCGTTTCCATTGTGGTCTTCGACAAACCGGAAATCCTGCAGCGAATCAACGATCAAGATTTCGGCTGGAAAGTCGCGAAAGACGTCACTGCCGCTGTTCGCGATGCACAGCTGATTTACCTGGCATTGCCAATCGGCGCCGCGATGGAAATGCTGCCGGTACTTGCTGGCGCGTGCGACGCGGAAGCCTTGGTGACCGACACTGGCAGTACAAAAGCGGCAATTTGCCGCGTGGCGGAAGGCGAATTTCGAAGCGGAGCGAGATTTCTCGGAGGGCACCCGATCGCAGGGAAGGAAAACTCCGGCATCGGCAATGCGGATGCGGCGCTTTTTCGCGGTACGCGTTACGTGGTTATTGGAAACGAGCGCGAGAGCGATGAGCGCGTGCTGCGATTCGTCGAGTTAGTGCGTGCGATCGGCGCCGAGCCGGTGTGGAGCGATGCAGACACGCACGACTGGGCCATCGCGGTCGTGTCGCAGATGCCGCAGCTGATGGCGGTGGCGCTAGCAAGAGTAATTGCCGATGAGACCGACGAAACAGGGTTGCCCGTGTCTCTGGCTGGTCGCGGGCTGCGCGACCTTCTGCGAATCGCGGGAAGTCCCTATCACGTGTGGCGCGATATTTGCCTGACGAATGCGGACAATATCGGGCGTTCGCTTGACCGGGCAGCGCAAGCCATCGATTTTCTTCGCACCCATCTGACCAATCGCGAACTCGAACAAGAGTTCCGCGCCGCAAACGATCTGTACAAATCCCTGCACAACAACCGCCCCGACTTGCAGTAAACTTCCTGCGTGATGTTTGGATGTTTTCTCCGCATGCATTCGTATTGGACCGAGGTGCGATCGAATGGATAAGCGTGTAGCAAACGCTGACGTAGCAATTGACCGCGTGAGCGATGGAGCCACGATTTTGGTCGGCGGATTTGGAATGTGTGGTGTTCCCGAGCATCTCCTGCGTGCGCTGAAAAAACGCGGCACCAAGAATTTGACGCTGGTCTCGAATAATGCCGGGACCGACAATTTCGGAATCGGATGGCTGCTCGAGTCGAAGCAGGTGAAGAAGATGATTGCCAGCTACGTTGGGGAGAACAAGCGATTCGAGCGATTGGCGCTGAGCGGCGAAATTGAAGTCGAGTTGAATCCCCAAGGAACGCTCGCGGAGCGGATTCGCGCGGGCGGGGCCGGAATTCCGGCGTTCTTCACGCCTACCGGATACGGAACGCTCGCTGCGGAAGGAAAAGAAACGCGAGAGTTCCACGGGAGAAACTACGTGATGGTTCCCTGGCTGCGAGGAGATTTTTCATTCATTAAGGCGTGGAAGGGAGACCGCTGGGGAAACCTGATCTTTCGGAAGACGGCGAGAAATTTCAACGCCCCCATGGCGACAGCCGGGAAGTATGTCATTGCAGAGGTCGAAGAACTCGTGGAACTTGGGCAGTTGCCGCCAGATTGTGTGCATACGCCCGGGATTTTCGTTGACGCGATTTTCCAAGGCGACAGCTACGAAAGGCCAATCGAAAAAAGGACTATGCGGCAACGGTAACCAACGGAGCGATGATGACGAACGGCATAGATAAGCGCGAGTTTATAGCGCGGCGCGTAGCGCAGGAGCTGCGCGACGGTAATTACGTCAACCTCGGGATCGGTATGCCGACCTTAATCCCTAATTTTTTGCCTCTGAATGTTGACGTCGTGTTGCAATCTGAAAATGGGATGCTCGGCGTGGGGCCGTATCCATACGAAGGAATGGAAGACGCGGATCTCATCAATGCGGGCAAGGAGACGATCACAGAAATTCCCGGTTCTTGCTATTTTTCGAGTGCTGATTCGTTTGCGATGGTACGCAGCGGGCGCATTGATGTGACCGTGCTGGGTGCGTTGCAGGTGGACGAGAAAGGGAATCT
>DASRQP010000176.1:0-12532 GCA_035696585.1 Candidatus Acidiferrales bacterium
GCGGCGTACATTTTTTACTTCGTGACCGGTTTCCAGGTGTGGAACGAGTCGCCACGAAGCGGGGCGTACATCGATTCACTCGCGATACCGACTGGGTACTAAGACAAACGGGGCCCAAGAAGTTTCCTGGATGCGAACGGAAAACAGGAAGACCTCACGTCAGTTGCGGGAACGGCATCCGCAACGGGACGTGAGCTACAAGTATAAAAGGAAAAATCCCCAACGTCTCGACGTTGCGTGACGTTGGGGACGCAATACGTTCCGACCGGGTTACTTGTTCTGGTAAGCCGTAACGCGGCCAAAGTCGTCGCGATGGTCTTTAGCCACTGTCAAATTATCAAACGCCGCACCGACCGTCGGGTCTGATTTGCCGATGGCATCAAAGTCGACGTAGAAGCGGTCCATCGCTGCACCGTCCGGGAAAATCATTGCCAGATCGTAGTTGCCCGGCATGTCAGTGTGGATGTCCTCTTTGTCGATGTTGTACAGCGTGACGTTTCCGTTGCTGACCTCCGACTCGATAAACACTCTCACTTTGCCCATGAGCAGACCTTCGAGCGCGTCCTCGGCGCCCGGCTTAGCCTGATAAGAAGCGACGCGCAAATAGCCCATGCCGGTCGCGCCCGCTTTTCCTCCGTGGGCGATGGTGTGCAGAAACAAGTCCGCGTGCCTCGTCGCCGCAATGTAGCTGGCGTTCGTTGCACCGGTCCACTGACCTTCGAGCACTTTTAGCAGATTCTCGCGGCTGGTTGCGGTGAACCACTCCGAATGGGTGAAGCCGTCCGATGTGTGCACGCGCGTAACCTCGTTGCCCCAGGCCACCAGGAGCCCATCGGCAACGTCTCTTTTCATTTGCGCAACGCTGGATTCGTCCTGCTTTGCAAACGCGTCCCACTGCGCGCGCGGCACCGCCCATTGTGAAACGTACGTGTAATAGGTTTGCCCTTGATCCTGCGCCACCGCAGCTTTCGGTGTTAACAACATGCCCGCGGCCAGCGCAGACACCAAAGCCAAAACCATGAAAAAACGATTCAACATTTATTCCTCCCCTTCATAGTTGTCCGCACCCGCGGAAGTCCGCTGCAAAGACATGTAAAGGTAAAATTTTGATCAGATTGGTTGGGTGATGTGGAGAATTTGGGTCACGCAGACGTTACGCGAGTGGGCCTGCAAAGTCAAGGAGCGCGGCGGTGCACGAAGATGATCGAAGTGACGCGAGAAAATCATGAAGCGCCGGCGGAGCTGCAGGTGCGGCTGGCGCGAGCGGGCGGAGTGAACCTTTACGGCGAAGGGAATTTTCGCGTGGTGTGGGGATGGTCGCGGCTGGCGTGGATCGGCGGGAAGTGGACGGACACGGATGCGAGCGGAAATGTGATTCGTCAGCGCATTGAGATGCGCGAGCTGCCGAAGTATTTTCCGTTCGACCGGTGGCACATCGAGCGGTGGATGCCTCCGGAAACGTATGGGTCGCCGGAGCTGTGGTATTCGCAGACAATCGAGCGCGAGGACGGCATTTCGATTCCGGCGCTGGGCCCGTACCCGCGACGCGGAGAGTATGAGCACTGTTTCACGCTGCAGGGTGCGTGCGGGGAATTTGTTCCGCTGTCGCCAGCGATTTGCGAGGGAATTGTGCATGCAGTGGAATTTGCAAGGGCGTGCTCCGCGCAAGAGCATCGAGCAGCGATTGAAAAAAGGGAAGAACGGCGGGAACGGGAATGGGAGTCACACGCGGACGCTGTGTTAGACGATGCGGGGCAGGCGTTCCACGGGGTTCCGTTTGCAGCCGCAACGTAAGAAACAAATTTGCTTTGCTGCGCCTCTAGTGCCGGAAATAACCGGAATAGTATTCGTAGCTTCAGGGGCTGAAGCCCCTTGATCTTGCGGCATTTATGTCGGAGCTAAAGCTCCGACCCCCTAAAAGGAATCGCTACGAATTTGTGGGATACAGCACTAGCAGCCGGGAACAATCGATTTCAAAAAAACAGGAAGGAAAGCCATGACGACAATGATGCGCGAAATACGAGGATCGGCGAATGATCCGTTGGCAGCGGAGAGGACGGCGACGATTGCGTCGATCTCCGATCAAGATTGGTACGTGACGAGGACGTACGGCGTTTTTCACATTCCGGCGTGCGCGAAAGGCGAGGCGTGCGCGATGTTGATTGTGACGCCCCGCGGCGATGCGATTGATCTCGGCGACAACCGGAGATTCCCATTCACGATTACGCCGCGCGAAATCGCCGAGGATATTGTGCAGGATCTGGAGAATCACGGAATCTTTGTTTGCGCCGATGCACGTCCTGCGAACGCCGAGATTTCAGCAGCGGGCGCGCGACGGGACGCGTGGTATAAGCAGCTTGTCACGGACGCGGATGAGATGTGGGCGCGCGGGCATTCGTATCGCGAGATTTCGGATATGCACCGTCGCGCGGCGTTGGCTATGGGACTCGATCGCGAGTGGGCATACGTGCCGCAGCGTTCGGTTGACTGTCCTGTGTGCGGTGAAAAGGTGAAGGCTGGCGTGGCGGTGTGCAGACATTGCGGGGCAGTGCTGGACGCGGAGCGAGCGGCCAAGTACGGCGTTGCGACGCAGCGCGAATCTTCTGTGTCGACTACTCGCCGCAAGTCCGGTGAGTAATCGGTTGATTGGGCGAATTGATTTCGATCACGACGGCGAGGCGATGATCGCATGAGACTGTTTCTCAAGAGTTGCGCATTTTTATTCCTGATTCTTTTGCTGACGGGACCGGCGCAGGCGCAAGGGTCGCGGCATGACGACACAGTGCGCGGCGAGCAAGGCATTCCGGTGGCGGGGGCGACGATTGTGGTTTGCACGCAGCCGGCGAATGTGACGGTGACGCCGTGCACTCCGCTGGCGAATCTCTTTACAGATGCGACGCTGACAGTTCCGGCGCCGAATCCGCTCACGTCTGACGGCCTGGGGAATTTTCATTTCTATGCGGCGCCGGGAATGTACACGGTGCAGGTGTACGGAGCGGGGATTCAGACGTACACGACTCCCGACGTGATTCTGCCGATGAATCCAGCGAATGCGCAGGTGGGATCGTTGACGGCCACGAACGCGATCAGCGCGTTGACGTTGAGCCTGGGCGGAAACTTGAATGTTGGCGGAAATGCGAATGTGACCGGAACGCTGACGGCAGGATCGTTGGCGGCGAGCTTTTCCCCGGCGAGCAACGCGGCGTTGAAGCCGTTCACAGGGGATGCGGAACTTTGGGTGTCGCCGAGCGGTTCGGACGCGAACGACGGAAAAAGCAAGGGCACCGCGATGGCGACTATCGATCATGCGTTGTGCTCGCTGCCAGCAGGGAACTGCGCGACGAACACGGCGGGAAACGGAACGATTTATTACTTTGACGGGAGCGCGGCGAGCGCGACGGCCGGTTGCGGAATCGCGCTGATGGGGCCGATTGACCCGAATTACTCTTCGCCGCCACCGTGCTGGATGAAAGTGCAAAGCGGCGGAGACGCCATTGCGATTATTGGAATTGGAGCGAGTTCGCACGGTCCGAGCGGCCAAATGCCGCGAGCGCTGATTGTTGCGGGAAGCAGCGCGGATCGAAATCATCCAGGGATATGGCTTTCGGGAACGAACGCGGCGATTTATTTTGCGAATATGGCAATCCAGTACCCTGGGCGGGGCGTGGTGATTGGGGAATGCTCGAACAATACGCGGACCGGAACGTGCAACACTTCGCCGCCGTTTTTTTATAACGTGACGGCAAACGTGAACTCCGCGGCGGGGGACGGGCCGACGTGGGACATTACGGGCGCTTCGTTCTGGGTACGGATGATTGATTGCGGGGGCAACGGAACAGATAACGTGAATCCTCCGTTGGGGGATCTGACGCCCGCTGTGTTGATTGATGGACGCACGAATGCGGGCGTCGGGCTGGTGGATATTTACGATTTCGAATCGAACAATGGAGGCATCAAGGTTTACGCGGGAACAAACGTCGCGGAAGTGAATGTACGGGATTTCACAAGCGAAGGCCAGGCGGGAGGAGAGCCCGCGGTGTGGTTCGCGGCAGCGGGAAGTCCAGGGGACAACAATATCAACGCGACGATTGACAGCGTGGAAGTGGCGGACGCAACAGCGACGACACCCGGCGTTGAAGTGGATGTATCTGGCCTTAACATTCAGGCGAACCATATCCAAGGAAATGGAATAAACATCATCGGACCGGTGCACACGGACACGCAGTACTTGAACAATCTTGGCAATCAAACGGTATCGCCCGCGCAATACGACCAGGTGGGCACGGTGAATGGATGGCTTTTGGGAAAGCGGGACGACGTGCAAAGAAACTTTGGGCTTGCGCCAGTCAGATTTCCCAATATTGCTGCGACGGGACCGGCGGGTTGGACAGCGTCGGGATTCGCGGGAACGACTACTTTCACGCAGAGTGGAATTCTGGCGCCCGATGGGACATTGAACGCCGCGCAAGCTTCCAATACGAGCAATTCAACGTTCGAGACTCTGGATTTCTACCAACAGAATCACGCGCTGGCTGTCGGAGACTACATCGTGGCCGGCGCGTGGGTGCGTTCGGCGACGGCGAACGGGTACTTCGGCAGTACGACAACGGCACTGCAGATAAGCGTCGGGGGCACAGGCAATGCGCTGAGCGGCGGGTGCAATGGGAACGCAGTGATGGGCGACGGCGAGTGGACGTGGGATTCGTGCATCTACAAAGTTGTGGGCGCGGCGACGAGTCCGGCGACGTTGAGCTTTTTCGCACCATTCGATTTGACATACACGATTCAAGCATACGCGCCGGTGATGAATTACATTCCCGCGGGAACGATCAGCGCCAACGAAGTGACAGCGTACCGGAATGCGCTGAAGACGTATGACTCGAGCTGCGCGACGGGGAATGTGTGCGGCTTGCGAGGCGTGAGCGTCCAAGGCAGCGCTTTCGAAACACTTTCTGCAAATCCGGCGCAAAGCGGGATTTTCCGGTTGGGAGACACAGATACGATTGCATGGCGAAATCATGCGAACAGCGGAGACGTGACGCTTTCAAAAAACGCAAGCGATCAACTTGTAGCGCCGCCGCTGGCTTCGCCGACATTCTTCGCACCGATTGTCGATTCGGCATCCGGGCCGAGCGGGCTGACCTACCGCAACAGCGGGACGACTGTATGGACAACGAATGTGAGTGCGTCGGCGTTGAGTTGGAATTTCAACGCGCATCTGGGTGAAACGACGCTGAAGCTGACTCCGTTTGGCGGACAATCCTATGCGGGCGTGGTGGACAACTACGGGATGACCGCGGGATTCGTGGCGGTGACCGAATCAGGCGGGACGATGGCGTTCGATGCGGGGCTGGGAAACACGTTTGAAGTGACGCTGAACGCGAACGTGAGCACGACGAATCTGATTAACGCGCAGGCGGGGCAGTGGCTGCACTTCATCGTGTGCGAGCCGTCTTCGGGAGGGCCGTTCACGTTCAACTGGCCGGGGAGCGTGCGCGGAGGCATGACCGTTGGGACGACGGCAGGGAAGTGCAGCGCGCAGAGTTTCGTGTTCGATGGAACGAGTGCGTTTGCAACGTCGGGCGGAGTGGCGAATCAGTAGGAAGAAAAACCACACAGGCCAAAGCCTGTGCCACGCCAAGCCAGCAACGAAAAGCACGCCAGCTGAGCAATCGTAGACAATTCTGGATTTCTTTGGAGGCACATCCATGCCTGTAGTTTCGACGACGGCGTACGATCAAGCAGAAGGCGCGTTGAATCTTGCGCGCTCGCTTGCGAATGATGCAGCCGGGAGTGTTTTCTCGGATGCTGTGCTGATGCCGTTTTTGAATTCGGGATATCGCGAGCTGCAACGACAACTTGCGGAGTCGGGCGTGTCGGTGCTGGTGAGCCAGCAGGACGTTGATCTGCCGTTGACGAACGGCGTGACCAGCACAGAAATCAGCGACGTGAGCACGCCGCAACTGCCCACGGATTTGCTGGTGCCGCATCAACTGTGGGAACAGGCGAGCGGGTCGAGCGATATTTTTGTTCCCATGGAGAAAATCACAGGGGGACTGCCGAATTTTCAGCCGGGAAGCTATTTGCGAATGTGGGAATGGCGCGAGGATACGATTCAGCTGGTGGGTGCTACGCAGGAAATCACGGTTCGGATTCGATACGAAAAGCAACTGCCCGCGCTGGTGCTCGGCACGGATCCGGTGCAGATACGCGCGGCGGTGGATCCGCTGGCGTACTTCGTGGCAGCGATGGCGGCGCGTTCGCGAGGGGCACGCGCTCTTGCCGAGGATATGCTGCTGGCGGCGCAAGCGGCGATCGACAAACTGATTGAGAGATACGTCCGGCCGGAACAATTCAAAGGGCGGAGACGCAGGCCGTATGGGTACCGGCGAAGCGTGATTTATTTGTAGAGGCAGACGAGCGCGGCGGCTTCCCGACAAAAGCACACAGGCTGAAGCCGGTGCTACTTGGTCGACGCCTCAGTCGACATTGACTGTCAGAGTGATGGCGCGCGAGGCGTTTTGCGCGGTCGCCGAGATGTCGATCGTAAAGATGCCGGGAGGCGTTTCATTGGGGTTGCTCGGCGCAGAGTAACCGCCGCACCCCCCCAGGCTGATCGCAGCGCACATTGCAAAAACGGCGAGACAGGAGCGCACGAGAACGCGCCGCCTGGGTGAACCGTACGCGGACATCGACACAAACACCGAACGCAGATAGGCTCCGGAAATCAATATCAGGAGCATGGCGGCAAGGCTGGCCAACAACAAAAGACGCATTGGGCCACGCGGAAGATTCCGCAGCAGAGGAGCAACGAAGCCAGTCGCGGTTGCATTGGGGCCACCGGTTCCAATCGTAACAGTGAACATCGCTGGCTGTCCGGCTGTGACGCTGACGGTTGTGGGCTTGATTGTGCAGGTGAGCGTGACGTTCGGCAATTGCAAGGGACAGACGGGCGTGACCGTGCCGCTGAACGTTGCGTCTGGAGTGATCTGCAGATTGAAGGTTGCCGAATTGCCGGGAATAACGTTTTGAGTTGTGGAACCGCTGGCGGCGACAGTAATTTGGAAATCGTCGCCGGTCCCCGAGAGTTGCGCTGTCTGCGGGCTTGAAGGGTCGGCGTCGGCTACTTGAAGAACCGCCTGACGTGCACCCTTGCCCTGCGGAGCGAATGTGACATTGATCTGGCAGGAGCTTCCGGCGATCACCTGCGGAACGCAATTGTTGGTTTGGGTGAAATCGTTGAGATTCGTGCCAGTGAAGGTGAAATCCGTGGTGGAAAGCGCAAGCGCGCTAGTCGAGTTATTCGTGAGCGTGAAAGTCTGAGCCGGGGTGGTGCCGCCGGTGGGCTCATCGCCGAAATCGAATTGGGAAGGGGAAATCGTAACGGAGGCAAGGGGCGCAGGAGCGCCGACGCCGGGAAATTCGACGACGCGGTGATTGCCGCGATCGGCGACGAATAGGTTTCCGCGACGATCCATTGCGAGCGCATCCGGGGAATTCAGATCAGACGCGAGCGAGACGCGCGTCAGCATTTGCGATTTCGCATCGACGCGCAAAATTGCGTTCGCGCCGGTATCAGCAATGAAGACATTTCCGTCGCCGTCGATGGCGAGGCCTTCCGGCGAAGCGATTGCGGCGTTGACGGCAGAAACAGGAGCCGCGAATTGAGCGGCGGCCGGGTCGGGGGCCGCTCCTGTGCCGGCGAACGGAATTGCATGGTCCGATACGAGATCAACGGCGAAGACGCGATTCGAAGCCGGCGAAGCGACATAGAGGCGATTGCGCGCGCCGTCGGCGGCAATGGCCGCGGCGTCGAGAACATGCGCGACGAAGGTGAAGTCGGCAGCGCCCGGCGTGAGGACGAGGACGCGATGATTGCCGCGATCCGCAACGTAAAGATTGCGGCTCTCATCAACAGCAAGCCCGGCGGGCTGGAAGAGATCCAGGTTGCTGGTGCTGGAATGCGCAACGTTCTTTGCAGCGGTCGCCGGCACGACCGCAACCTTTCCTGAAGTCATATCCAGCAATCGGATGCGATTTTGCAACTGGTTGGCGAGAAAAACGCGACCTTCAGCGGTTACGGCGACTCCCGAAGGATCTTCTGTGGGAGTCGAAGCACAGTCCGAGAAAACGGTGACAGTGACTTTGGCGTTCGCAACTGAGCGCGGAGAACCGTTGGATTGGCTGCTGCCGGGATGCGAGACGCAATTCGCAGGCGCTGGATTCGTTACGAGGGAAATGTAAAGGCTTCCGGCCGCGTCAACGGCCAAGCCACGGACTCCGGCATATTGCTGGCCTGAGGCAATTACGACGGGCTGCGTAGGGCCAGCATGCCCCGCCGTGGCGGCGTGTTGCGCATGGGCAGGCGCGGGTGCGTTAGTAAAGATCCAGAGAAGCGCCGCAAAAAGCGCGGGCACGGTTAGAACACGACGCAAATTCCCCCCTAAGAATGCAGAACAAGAGCAAACGCGATGCAAAGTCCTAAATCATAACACGGAAGAGAACGTTTGAATTGCTTGTCGGGCCTGCGACACACCACGGGACATGCGATGACGTTGAAGGCAGAGGGGTTGCATCCCAGAGCAACCGGCATGCAGCCTCGGACGCATCGGCGGGAGTCAGATCCATTACCAAGAGACCCCACCCTTCGCAAACAGCGCTCCCTTCCTTCGTCCCTTCCTGCGTCAGGGCAGGCAGGGTAAACAGGATGGGGCACCCGAAAAGGCGAAAGCCCAGGCTCAATCGAGGGCGATGTGGGTGCTGGTGCGGCCGACGCCGTCGATTGATTGAATTTTGCTGATGACCAGGGAATTCAGATCCTCGGAGTTGGCGACTTCGACGACGACGTAGACGTCAGGATCGCCCCAGCAAGCATTGGCCATTTTAACGCCGGGTAAGGCGGAGATTTTCCTGGCAATGTCGCGAGCTTTGCCGGGACCTGCAGTCACCAGAACATACGCTCTCATGTGAGACCTCCTTGCGGGCGTGCCGCAGGCGGTTTAAGGGCTGGATGGTGAAGCTAGTCTAACGCATTTCCAACTTTCCGGAAATATCTCGCTGATGACAAAACAGATTCGCAATTGAAAATTCCAGGAGGAAATTCATGGCACTCGCATTTACGTTGGTGGATACGTGGGACGATGGCAGGCGGATTCACGTGGCCGGGACGATTGCTGCGTCAGGGAATTACGCGACGGGCGGAGACACGCTCGACCTGACAAGCATCGGGGCACTGGGCATTCCTTCGACGAAGCCTCCCATTCAGGGTACGGCGTGGATGGACGGGTTCGCGGGATACGATTACGTTTTCTCGCCAGGCGCGGCCATAAATGCAAACAAAGTGAAAGTGTTTCAGCAGGCGAGCGGCGCGGGCGCGTTCAGCGAACTCGCGGCAGGGGCGTATCCAGCGGCGATTTCGGGGGACACGATCACGTTCTACGGGATCTTCCCGCGACTGCAATAGGGGTCAAAACTCCCTTTCCGGTACATCGGCGATAGGCTGGATTTTTTGGCGTGGCGGCCAGTGGGCGGTATACTGGTGGCGTCCCCAGGGGAGCGGTGGAATGTTGGACTATTTCGTGAACACTTATTGGGCGCATCCGGTAGCGGTTAGCGCGGCCGTGATCGCCGCCATAATCGTTCTGATTTGGATGGCGGGGAGCGGGTCGCGCCAGCGATTCATCATACTGAAGAGAACGAAGGAAACGGAACTGCTTGCGCGCGACATCAGCCGCATCGCCAGCGCGCTCGAGAAAATCGCCAAGCAGCGCGAGATTCCAACGGATTACGTTGGGCGTCCGATTCCTCCGGGTTGGGAAGATATGATTTCCGCAGGCGAGCCCTCGGAGGAAGAGCCTTTGACGGCGCCGGTGATGGCGGGAAATGCCGCGGCGGCGAAGAGTGAAGATGCCGCAGCGGCAGAGCGAAGCGATGGTCCGGGAACGCCAAAACGCACGGCGAACACAAATCCTTCCGCAGGATCTGCGAATCCTTTGGGGGGAACCGCGAGCTTGCTGGGCGGGAAGAAAAAATTGGATTTGCCGAATCCGCTGTACCGGCCGAAGTAAGTTTCCCTTACAAACGCAGAATGCTTTTATCGTCTTCCCGTTTCGAAGGCCTGCGCAACAACAGGCCTACGAGTAGAAGTATGCCCAAGAGAATCAGCACGCCCAAAGTCAGCGCCAGCGCGAAGTGCGCGGGCTGCAGTTTTGGATCTTGCCACATCCGGTTGAATTCATAAGCGACAAAAGGAATTAGCAGAAGCAGGAAGATTATGCTGCTGAGTCTGCGGCGCTTGCGTTGAGCGCGCAAACGGAAGTTGCGTTCCGGCTGGTTAGCCGCGCTCGGACGCCAGGGCTGCTTTTCCATGTTGGTCGAAGTGCCCACCTGAAAATCATAGCAAAACATGCGAAGGGCTTCACGCTTGGCGGACGGAATTTTGTCGCTCGGACCGGCTGGGTCGACGCTGTACGTGATTTGTTTTAGCAAAACATTTTGAACACGAAGGCACGCAGACATGTCTGTTGAAACTTTTGCTCCGATACCGCTGACTACGTTTGGATCGTGGATGACGCTGCTCGACGCGTCGGACGTTTCGCCCGGAATGTCGCCGGACGCGCGCGACGTGGAATTTTTCCCGGGCGGAGTGCGGACGCGGCCGGGATTGGTGTCGATTTATCCGGCGCTGGGCGGAACACCGTCGATCAATGGATTGAAGACGTACATCACGACGAACCTGGTGCAGCGGCTCCTGGTGCTCGATTCGCTTGGGAACTTTTTCAAGGAAACGTCGCCGGGACAACTGTCGATTGTCGCGAGCGTGATTTCGCCGGGGCAGTTTCTGGCGTCGACGACGCATTTCGGGCGCGAGTACATGGCGTTTTCGAATACCACGCTCGGCGAGGACATGCCGCGGCAGTACGACGACATTCATTTCGATCGCGTCAGTCAAATCGGACCGGCCGAGGGACCGAGCGTGACGGATGCCGCTGATGCGGGGAATATTTCGCCGGGCGCGCACCAATGCGTGGTGATTTTCGTGACGCGGCAAGGTTACTGGACGATTCCATCGCCGCCAGTGACATGGACGGCGGCAGGCGGAAAAAAAGTGAACGTCACGAATATCCCAACCGGGCCTTCGAATATCGTGCAGCGCTTTCTGGCGTTCACGGGCGCGGGCGGCGCAAGTTTTTATCAGGTGCCTGCGACGATGACGATCAACGACAACGTGACCACGTCGCTCGAAGTGGATTTTGACGATACGATTCTGCTCGCGGGCGTGAGTATGGATAATCTGTTCGCGAACGTGGAACTGCCGGATCAGCTGGGCGTAATCGCATATTCGGACCGTCTTTTCTGGTGGGGTGAACGCGCGAAGATGCCAAACTGGCGGAATTTGTCGTTTGACGGCGGATGGGATGTGTCGGGAAACGGAAGGCCGCTCGGATGGCAACTTGGGGCGACCTTCAGCGCGGGAGGCTCGCGCGAATCGAGCGACGTGGTGTGGGGAGATGTATACAAAATCACGGCGGACGGTTCAACGATTTCGCGCGGAGTGATCCAACAGACCGCGCTCACGGATACCGATGGAAATGCGCTGCTGCAATCCAACACGGATTATTCTGTTCGCGCGCGCGTGAAGCGGACCGCGAATTTGACGCAGGGAACTTTCCGCATCAATTGCTTCAGCGTGTCGAGAGGATTTTTCGGAACAGGCATGGCGGTGGGGGCGCTGAGCGCTTCGGCGACGTATCGGGAATTCAGTGCGGAACTGATGCCTTCGCAAATCGGCCCGCTGCCGAGCGACTTGATGTTGCAGGTTTACGCGGATGGCACGCCGGCGCCGAATGGCGAAGCTTTCTTAGTGGACAACATCGAGATATTCGCAACGAATGCGGCGCAAAATCCTTCCGTGATTCGCGCGTCGCGCAATTCGGATCCGGAAGCGTACGACGGAGTGCAAGGACTGGTGGAAGTTGCGGCGAACAACGGGCAGGCCGTTCGCGCGGCATTTGTAATTCGAAGCAATTTGTATTTTGTGAAGGAGAGAAGTCTTTACGTCACGACGGACAATGGTTCGACGGAGCCGGCTTTTTGGGATGTGGAAGAAGTGTCGAATGCCGTTGGGACGCCTTCGGTGCACGGCGTGGGAATCGGCGAGGATTGGGCTGTGATCGCGTCGCGATCGGGGCTTTATTACTTCGACGGAGGGCAGCCGCAAAAGATTTCGCAGGAAATTCAGCCGGCGTGGGATGCAATCAACTGGCAGCACGGCAGCACGATTTGGGTGACGGTGGATACGCAGCACAAACGCATTTACGTTGGCGTGCCGATGGGCGCGGCGACGACTCCTAATGAAATTCTGACGCTCGATTATACGGAAGGCTTCGCAGATCCGCTGATGATGATGCTGTATTCGCCGTCGCGCGCGCGGAAGTGGGCGCCGTGGTTCATCGCGGCGAATTGCGCGGCGCTGATTGAACGGGCGAACGGCGCGGCCGCGTTTTTTCTGGGCAACAATGCGAGCAACGGG
>DASRQP010000177.1:0-5266 GCA_035696585.1 Candidatus Acidiferrales bacterium
GCGGTGAACCTGGCAAAGCGGCTCCGCGATATCGCACAAGCGCGATACGAAGCCGGCGACGTGCCGCAACTGGAAGTATTTCAAGCCGATCTGGTGCTTTCGCAGGCGCAAGCGGACCACCAGGTAGCTCAACAAGAAGAAAAAGTAGCGCTAAGTGATTTCAATCTGCTTCTGAATGAACCGCCCAACACTGAGTGGAACCTGGTTACAGCGCTCGACGGGCTGCCGACAGAGCCGTCCTTGAGTGATTTGCTTTCGCGTGCCAGTAGCTCGAATGCGGACCTTGCCAAGATTTCGCAGCAGGAAAAAATCGAGCAGAGCCAGCGCGCTCTGTATCAGGCTCAACGTATTCCGAATCTTACCGTGTCGCTCGGCATGGATTACAATTCGCCGCACAATTTTCGGTACGGGCCACGCAGCCAAGTGAGTATGGAAGTGCCGATTTTTGCGCGTTACCAGGGAGAGATTGCGGAGTCGGACGCGAGCCTTGTGGCACTGGAAGATCAGGCAACCGCAACGCGACGAGCGGTCGAGGGTCACGTTGAATCGGCGTTTCTGCAGCTCGATTCGCGCGAAGCGCAAGCGCGGCTGTATAAAGATTCGCTAATGCCCGCCGCCGATAAACTGGAAGGCATGGCGGAGGAGAGCTACAAGGCCGGGAAGGCCAACATTCTTTCCGTGCTGGACGCGGAGAAAAACGTGCAGGCGGTGCGAGAACAGTATTTGCAGAGTCTGCTTGCGGTTCAGCAGGCATTTGCGCAATTGGAAGCGACCGTCGGGACTCCCCTCGACTGAATGGCAGAGTGATGATGCGAAGACAATACTGGTGGATACGAATCGGGCTGAACCTGGCGCTTGTGATCGCGCCGGTAATGCTGTTCTCGGGATGTTCGGGCTCCAGTGAGCAATCAGATGAATCACAGATGGTAGCGGAAGTAACCGTCACGAAAGTGACTCGTGCGAACATCCAGCAGTCCGTGGCCGTCAGCGGCAACGTGGTGGCGTTGCCCAACAAAGACGTGAAGGTGAGCGCGCTCGTCCCCGGGCGGATCACGGAGTTGAATGTGGCGGAAGGAGATCGCGTGCGCGCGGGCGAAGTGCTGGCCACGATCGACAGCCGCACTTTCGAAGACCAGTTGCGGCAAACCGAAGCGACCCTCGCGCAGGCCCAGGCGACGGTGCAAAACGCGGAGCAGAATCTAGCGCGGAATCAGACGCTCTTCCAGCGCGGAATCGCGGCAGGTAAAGACCTGGAGGATGCGAAGACACAATTGAGCGTCGCGCAAGCAGCTGAACATCAGGCCGAAGCAGCCGTCTCGACGGCAAAGTTGCAGGTGGGACGCACGAGGATCCTTTCACCGCTCGATGGCGTGGTGGCGAAGCGCTTTGCAAACATCGGCGAGCAAGTGGATGGCACGTCAGCGCAGCCGATTGTGGAAGTGGCGAACATTGCCGAAGTTGAACTGTCGGGCAGCTTACCAGCCGCCGACCTTGGCAAGACTCACGTTGGTGAAATGCTACCCATTACGAGCGATGGGTTCCCGGGTAAGGCATTCGAGGGAAGAATTGTGGCCATTTCGCCGACGGTGGACCCGGCGACAAATGTGGGCAACGTGCGCATCCGGATCGCCAATCCCGGCGGCACACTGAAGTTGGGAATGTATCTGAGCGCGCAGGTGCCGGTCGAAACGCATGCCAACGCCCTGACGGTTCCCGTGCAAGCGATTTACCATGACGAATCGGGGCAAGCGCGCCTATACAAGGTGGAGGGCGATACGGCGAAAGCGGTCGACGTAAAGCTGGGCATCGAAACGAAAAATGGCGTGGAGATTTTGTCTGGCGTTAACAGTGGCGACACCGTGATTTTGGCCGGCGGCTACGGACTCGGCGACACGACGAAAGTCAAAATCAAGTCATGAATATCGTTCGAGTCTGCCGAAAAAACCGCTATGCAGTCTATTTGCTTACGGCGTTCCTTACGATAGCCGGTGTTTATTCGTTCTTCAAACTTCCCAGCAATATTTATCCCAACCTGGACTTCCCGCGGGTCATCATTCTGGCGCATTCCGGCGATCTTGCTCCGCAGACAATGCTGCTGACCGTTACCCGCCCACTCGAGGAATCGGTGAGCACGGTGCAAGGCGTAAACCGCGTGCGATCGAAAACGATTCGCGGCGCCGCGTCGGTCGGCGTGCTCTTCAATCCTGGAATGGACATGAAGTACGCACTGCAGCTAGTGCAGGGCCGGGTAAGCGAAGTGCAATCATCCCTTCCTCCAGACACGGAAGTGAACGTGGAATGGGAGTCGCCCACGGTATATCCCGTGCTGAGCCTGATTTTGAACGGCAACGTGCCTGACGCAGATCTTTATGATTACGCCTACTATAACTTGCGGCCGCTGATCACACGCGTGCAAGGCGTCGGCCAGGTGGAGGTACAGGCGACCGACCACCGCGAAATCTCCGTAATTGCGGACCCGCAAAAGCTGCTGTCCCACCGACTGACGCTGGATGACGTGGCAACGCAGATTGCAGAAACGAACCAGGTGGCTGCGGTCGGGCGGCTGCCGAAGGACTATCTTCAATATCAAATACTGACTGACGATCAGTTTCACAGCCTCGATGACATCCGCAATGCCGTTGTGGCCATTCAAGATCAAGGCCCTGTGCGCGTGGGCGACATTGCCACGGTGCAGATTGGAGTGTCTGATGCGACGCTGCTCGCCACCGGAAACGGAAAGCCGGCTGCGCTGATTAACATCACGCGGCAAATTGACGGAGACATTCTGCAAATCGCCAAGCAGGTCAAGGCGATGACGCAGAATCTCGGTTCGGCCATCCCGAAAACGCTCCATGTATCCGTCGATTACGATCTGGCTGAGTTCGTTTCCGAGTCCATCAAGAATGTTCGCGATGCAATCCTCATCGGCGCATTTCTCGCGGTGGTGATTCTTTATTTGTTTCTTCGCGATTGGCGAACGACGCTTGTAGCGGCGACGTCATTGCCCCTTTCCGTGATCGGGACGTTCTATTTCTTGAAGATCACTGGCGGCACGCTGAATCTGATGTCACTCGGCGGAATAGCGATTGCCATTGGACTGATCATCGACGATGCGGTGGTGATTATTGAGAATATCTACCGTCACCTCGGGCTTGGCGAACCGCCTGCGGAAGCCGCCGAAGCCGGCGTGCGGGAATTGCTTGGCGCGGTGATTGGCTCGACGGCCACGACTGAAGTGGTTTTTCTTCCTTTGACTTTGTTGCAGGGTATCGTCGGGGAATTTTTCAAGGCGCTGTGCCTGACGCTCGGCATTTCGGTCCTGCTTTCACTGGTCTTCGCGCTGACGATCATCCCGCTATTTTCGATGGGATTCCTTTCCTCGCAAACGCACCGTCCCAGTTCGGAAAAGCTGATTGCGCCGGTGAATCGCGGCTATGAAAAAGCTGTGCGATGGGCGCTGCGGCGAAGACTGATTGTCGTCATCGCGGCGGCCGCGTGCGTGGCGCTCGCGGTTTTCTGCTACACGAAGCTGGAAACCGGATTTTTGCCGGAAATGGATGAGGGCGGGTTCATTCTGGATTACGTGACGCCGCCCGGGACTTCGCTGGAAGAGACAAATCGAATCTTGCAGAAAATCGAGCAGCGCGTCGCGGCGTTGCCGGATACACAGTCGTTCTCACGGCGCACGGGAGCGGAGAATGGATTGTTCGTCACGGAACAGAACACCGGCGATATCACCGTGAAATTGTTGCCGCGTTCGAAGCGGCGGGACATCAACGAAGTGATGGACGATTTACGAGGCCAGATCGAGAAAAACATTCCCGGCGTCGACGTGGAGTTCTCGCAAATCCTTCAGGACATGCTTGGCGACTTGGAAGGTACGCCGCAGCCGGTCGAAGTGAAGCTTTTTGGAGATGATATCAACGAACTCGAAAAACTGTCGGACGAAATTGGACCGAAACTGCAAGCCGTGAAGGGCCTCGTGGATTTCAAGTCGGTCACCAAAGGCAATCCTGAGATTGTTTTCGACGTAGACACGGCGTCCGCGGGACGGTTGGGCATGACGCCGGCAGATATCGCGACGCAGGTGAGCAATGGGCTTCTCGGCGTAACAAAAAGTGAGCTGCGCGAATCCGACCGCACGGTTCCGATCCGCGTGCGTTTTCCCGACGCCTTCCGCTTCAATTACGACAACGTGCTGCAGTTTCCGATTCTGACGCCGTCGAAACAGACGGTGCAGCTTTCCTCGATCGCAAAAGTGCAGCGAGTGCAGGGCGAAAGCGCGCTGGAACGCGAAAATCAGCGATTGATGATTTCCATGACCGGGCAACTCGAGAATCCCGACCTACTAGGCAGAGTGGTGAATGACGTGAAGGACGTGATGAACAAAGTGCAGCTTCCGGTCGGTTATACATATGAAATCGGCGGGCAATACGAAAGCCAGCAGAACGCGTTTCACGATTTGCTGTATGTGCTGTTTTTGGCGCTTGGCGCCATCTTTATTGTGCTGGTGGTTCAGTTCCGTTCCTTTGCGCCATCGCTAATCATCATCTCAGCCGCGCCGCTGTCGCTGGTCGGCGTGTTCGCAATGCTGCTGGTGACGCAGACGGCGCTAAACGTTTCGTCCTTCATGGGCATCATTTTGATGGTGGGATTGGTGGTAAAGAACGGAATCATCCTCTTTGAATATGTGCACAAACTCTGGGAAGAGGACAAAATGCCGCTTTTTGAAGCGCTGGTGCAGGCCGGCAAGATCCGTATCCGGCCGATCTTGATGACCACGCTCGCCACGCTGTTTGGCTTGTTGCCATTGGCGCTCGGCCTTGGCTCCGGCGCGGAATTGCAAAAGCCGTTGGCGCTTGCGGTCATTGGTGGATTGTTCCTCTCGACCTTTATCACGCTGCTGATCATGCCGGTCTTGTTTTCGCTGCTGCAAAATAAGTCCGAAGCGTAGAATGGCCTGGACATGAGCCCAGCTCGGTTCTTTCTGTTCCTGTGCGTGGTTTCGCTTCTTGCTGTGCCCGTGCATGCGCAGGAGAAACGAAAAGTAATTATTGACCAGGATGCACGCGGGCCCGCTACGACCGACCAGCAAGCGATTCTGGCGCTGATTCAGTCCCCGCAGACGGAAGTGCTGGGCATCACCGTCGTCACAGGTGATCAGTGGCGCGACGAAGAAGTGGCCCACACGCTCCGCATGCTCGAAATCATCGGCCGCACGGACATTCCCGTCGTCCCCGGCGCCGTCTTCCCCATCGACAACTCC
>DASRQP010000178.1:0-5298 GCA_035696585.1 Candidatus Acidiferrales bacterium
AAGGAGAATTGACTTGGATATAGTCCGTCCAGAAGTAAAGCGAAAAAAGCGAATCCGTCGAATTATATATATCGCCATCATTTTGATTCTGCTGCCGTTGGTCACGTATGGACTTTCGCGGCTCAAGCCGGCGCCGCCTACGGTCGATGGCTCAGTGATCTGGACCGACACTGTGAAGCGCGGCGAGATGCTTCGCCAAGTGCAAGGCCTGGGAACGTTGGTGCCGGAAACCACGAGAATCATTCCAGCCATTACCGAGGGGCGCGTGGAGCAACGGTTGATGCTGGCGGGAACAAAAGTGACAGCCGATACCGTGATTCTGGTCCTCAGCAACCCCCAACTTGAGCAGCAGTATATGGGTGCCAAATACCAACGGATATCCGCGGAAGCCCAGTATAACAGTTTAAAAGCGTCATTGGAAAATCAACTCATGGCGCTGCGCTCGACTGCAGCTGGGATTCGCTCGCAATACCACGTAGCGCAAATGCAATCGGACGCCGACGAAAACATGTACAAGCAAAACGTGGGTCCCAAAATCAATTACGATAAATCCCTAGTCGCAGCGACTGAATTGAAAGCGCAGAACGATCTGGCGCAGAAACAGGTGGATACGTTCGCGGCCTCCATGCAGCAACAGATGGCCGTGCAGCAAGCCACGATCGACCAAGATAAAGCGCAGGAGCAGCTCTACGCGCATCAAGTCGACCAGTTGAAGGTGCGGCCAGGCATTGACGGCGTGCTGCAGGAACTGCCCGTCGAAGTGGGCCAGGAAGTGACGCCAGGAACCGAACTCGCGAAGGTTGCACAACCTTCTCAATTGAAAGCGCAGCTACAAATCGCGGAGACGCAGGCGCGAGATATTCAGCTTAATCAGACCGCTTCGGTTGACACTCATAATGGCGTGATACCAGGCCACGTGATTCGTATCGATCCCGCCGTTGTGAATGGCACACGTACCGTGGACGTGCATTTGGACGGCCCGCTGCCTGAGGGTGCAGTGCCAAACCTCAGCGTGGAAGGGACGGTTTTGATTGAAAAGTTGACAAATGTGCTATATGTAGGCCGCCCGGTGCATGGGGAGCAAAACAGCACGATTGGCCTGTTCAAGGAAGTCGAGGGCGGTAAAGAAGCCCTGCGTGCTAACGTTGAGATTGGCAAAACGTCCGTAAGTACAGTGCAAATTCTAAAAGGCTTGAATATCGGAGACACGGTAATTCTTTCCGACATGTCTGCCTATGACAATTTTGAGCGGATTCGGATCAATTAGAACTTAACGACACCTGCTGACGAAGGAGCGAGAATGGACAGCACGACGAAAGCATTGATTCACCTCGACGGCGTTACGAAAGTGTTCTTCACCGACGAAATTGAAACGCACGCGCTCGCGGGGGTTCACCTGGAAATAAAGGTAGGCGAATTCCTGTCGATCGCCGGACCTTCGGGTTGCGGCAAGTCGACTTTGCTTTCGATTCTCGGGCTTCTCGACTCGCCGACGGATGGCGCCTACACGCTGAATAACCAGCCCGTGGCGAATCTATCGCTATCCGACCGCACAAGAATCCGCAATCGCGAGATTGGGTTCATTTTCCAGGCGTTCAACTTGATCGGCGACCTTACCGTATTCGAAAACGTCGAGTTGCCGCTGACCTATCGCAGCATGGCGTCGGCGGAGCGTAAGCAGCGCGTCCAGCAAGTGCTCGAACGCGTGGGAATGGCGCATCGCATGAAGCACTACCCCTCGCAACTCTCCGGCGGTCAACAACAGCGCGTCGCCGTGGCGCGTGCGCTTGTCGGCCAGCCTTCCATTCTGCTGGCGGACGAGCCGACCGGAAACTTGGACTCGAAGAACAGCGAAGCGGTAATGGATCTTCTGCGGCAACTTCACGGCGAGGGTGCAACGATCTGCATGGTCACGCACGATCCTCGATTCGCGAGCGTGGCGGACCGCTCGATTCACCTGTTTGACGGGCGCATCGTCGAAGAAACGATGCGGGCGCAAACGCAGACCGTCTGAGGTTCTTTTCAAGAAATCCCCAAGCGTATTTTTCGAGAGCTTGGGGTGTGCCTGCACGATTCGGAGGAGGTAGGAACCGATGAACACTTTTTTGCAAGACCTGCGCTTCGGGATCCGAACGTTGGCAAAGAATCCGGGATTTGCCATTGTTGCTATTTTGACGCTGGCGCTGGGCATCGGCGCGTCCACGGCAATTTTTTCGGTGGTCGACGCCGTCTTGCTGCGGCCGCTGCCCTATCCAAATCCGCAACGAATCGTGACCGTATGGGAACAGGAGGCGCACGGCCATCGCGCGCACCTGGCGGATCCGAATTTCCTCGATTTTCGTTCGCAGAACAATACGCTCGCCGGTCTCGCTACATTTTCGTCCGGGCCGGATTCAGTCTCTGGCGGCAGCGAACCCGTGCGCATGGACATCGGGCTGGTTTCTCAAGATTTTTTCAAGGTAATGGGCGTGGAGCCATTCAGAGGCCGCGAATTTGCCGCTGATGAACTACACCCTCACGGCGCGCCTGCGATGATCGTCAGTTACGGTTATTGGCAGCGGTATCTTGGCGGCAGAGCTGACTTCTCTCAGGTGCGCTTATCCATGGATGGCGCAGCTTACTCGATCGTTGGCGTGATGCCGCAGGGGTTCAATTTTCCTCAGGGCGTATCGGCATGGGTTCCGCGCGAGACTTACGGCTGGTCTCTCAGCCGCTCATCTCATAACGGAGTAGGCATCGCGCGTCTTCGTGACGGCGTGAGCATTGAACAGGCGCGCGCAAATCTCGACACCATTGCTCGCCGGATTCACGCTGAGTACGGAAAAAAAGAGATCTCTGATTACTTCCTGACGGATGCGACAGTAATCCCGCTTGCCGATATCATCGTCGCAAATGTCCGCTCGGCTTTGATCGCCCTTTTCGGCGCTGTCATTCTCTTGTTTCTAGTTGCGTGCGCGAACGTTGCTGGATTGTTGGTGGCGCGCACGTCGGCGCGACGCAAAGAATTGGCGGTACGCGCGGCGCTCGGAGCTGGCCGCGGCCGCCTTCTACAGCAATTGCTTGCCGAATCGCTGGCGCTGGCTCTTGCTGGTGGGACGCTTGGAGTTTTGATTGCGCTGTGGACGACGAGTTTGCTTCCAGCGATACTTCCCGCAAGTTTGCCGCGTCAGCAAGGCATCGCGATTAATGGTTCCGTTGTCTTATTTACGATGGCCGCAACTTTAATCGTTGCCGTCGGCCTGGGACTGTTTGCTGCGTGGCGCGCCGGTGGAGTGGACCTGAACGATGCACTGAGCGCAGGTTCGCGCGGTTACAGTGCGGGAAGCCAGCGAACCCGCAGTGTGCTGGTGGTTGGTGAGATTGCCGCTACGTTGGTGATGCTGGTTGGTGCGGGGCTTCTGGGCCGGAGTTTTCTGCGGCTGATCTCGGTGAGCCCGGGCTTTAGCGGGGAGAATTTGCTGGTATTGAAGTTTTCGCTTCCTCAACCACAAGACGAACTGACACCTCAGCAGAGACAGGCCGAAATCGCGCGGCAGACTCAATTCCTGGACAACGCGCTGCAACGAGTGGGGGCGATTCCCGGAGTCGAATCGGCAGGAGTAGCGGGCGCGCTTCCCATCGCGGACCCTGAGGGGTTCAACGACGGATTATTCTTACTTCTCAATGGTCATTCGGCGCCAACGAACTTCGATGAGTGGGGGCGCATGGCCCAAAATACGAAGCAGACCGGGCAAGCGGATCGCACCGTAGCGAGCGAGGGATTTTTCCGCGCGACAGGAATTCCGCTGATCCGAGGACGCATGTTCGACGAGCAGGATGGCCCTGACGCGCCGAACGTCGCGCTGGTCAGCCAAAACCTGGCGCACGAGAAATGGCCAAATCAAAATCCCGTCGGCCAGGTCATCGACTTCAGCAATATGGACGGCATCCTGAAGCCGCTCACGATTGTCGGAGTTGTCGGCGACGTTCGCGCCCACGGACTGGATCAACCGATGACCCCGATGGTTTATGTGGATTATCGGCAGCGCGGGCTGGGCAACGGTTCGCCGGCGATTGTTCTGCGAACAGCCTTGCCGGACAGTGCCATCGTTCCCTCGGCGCGGGCAATTTTTCACGAGCTCGATCCGAATATCCCTGTTCAATTCTCCACGTTCGCCGACGACGTGGGCGGCTGGCTGGCCGAGAAGCGTTTCCTGCTGCTGCTCGCAGGAGTTTTTGCCGGGGCGGCGCTGGCGCTGGCGGCGGTGGGCATTTATGGGATGGTGGCGCATTCGGTGACGCGGCGCACGCAGGAAATCGGCATCCGCATGGCGCTTGGCGCGCAGCGAAGCGATGTGCTGCGCCTGATCGTAGGCGAAAGCGTGCGGCTGGCGGTGATTGGTTTAGTGATCGGCATTGCCGCGTCGTTCGCCATGACACGACTCATCTCGAGTTTGCTCTTTGGGCTTAGCGCCACGGATCCCTTAACATTCGCGGCGGTGGCCATGCTGCTTTCATTGGTCGCGGTCCTTGCTTCATACATCCCGGCGCGACGCGCGATGCAGCTCGATCCGATGATTGCCTTGCGTTACGAATAGCTTGGGCGTGGGAGAGAATTCATGATGTCGAGCCTGATTCAAGACTTGCGCTACGGAATTCGCATGCTGCTGAAGAATCCCGGATTCACCGCCATCGCGGTGTTGACTCTTGCGCTGGGCATCGGCGGAAACGCGACGGTGTTCAGTTGGATTCGCGGCACTCTGCTGTATCCCATTCCCGCCGTGGCAGAATCGAGCCGCTTGGTGGCGCTCGAAACGGTGATGCCCAACGGCGGATACCGGACCAGCTCTTACCCGGATTATCGCGATTACAGCGAACAGAATCAGGTTTTCTCCGGCATGATCGGATTTGAACTCCTCCCCGTAAACATGAGCTGGAACGGACACGAGCAGGATCAACGGGTGTGGGGCGAGATTGTCACGGAGAATTTTTTTGATGTTCTCGGCGTTCGCGCCGCGCGTGGACAAGTGTTCCACGCGAAAGATGCTGGCGCTCAGAATGGTGATCCTTATATCGTTCTCGGGAACAATTTTTGGCGCAGGCAATTCAACGCTGATCCAAGGATTATTGGACGAACGATTGAAATCAATCTCCGCAGTTTCACGGTAATTGGAGTCGCGCCCGCCGGATTTCAGGGAACAATCGTCGGCATTGCGGCGGATTACTGGGTTCCCATGATGATGCAGCCGGTGGTCTTGCCGGGCGAGAATTTACAGCAACGCTCGCCGACATTCGTTCACCTGATGGGCAAACTAAAAC